>NZ_JADEXI010000008.1:0-25345 GCF_015207185.1 Microcystis sp. LEGE 08355
CAAAAAAAGTATGTACCAGAGTCCAAGACAAAAAGATTGCTAATAGGGACAGTCCCATGTGCAAATTCGCCAACAAAGGAGTCCATTTCTTGGAGTTGTTGAGTAATAAAGCAAGAGCAATTAACCCCATACCAGAAAATAGCAGCACAGCAAATAAAGTGCTAATACCCTTGGGTTCTTGCTGTTGAGACAAGCGAAAGGTATATTCCGCAGTCGCTTTGGACATTTGCACTGCTAAAACACTCAAATAACTTAGTATCGCTAGATCGTAAGCCAAGAGAAACCGCAATTCCTGGTAAAATTCTCCCGTGATTAAATAAACGAAAATTGCCACTGTCAGCGTGAAGAGAAACCGGTTGATGGGAGAAGTCAGCCGAAAAATCATTTTTTGCTTGGCGGTCATTTTTAAGAGCCTTGATTTTCACAGATCTAGTTTAGTTGAAACGGCATGGGTTTCTCAGGATAGCCTAGCAGTCAATTCTCCGGTGAGGGCAGTAAACTGGCCCCTCTCTTCCCTTCGGGTAAAAATTCTCGATCGAATTGGCAATTTATACCTGGACTTCCCCGTTGACAAAAAGCCATAACCTGTGCTGTAGAAGGGATTAAGAGAATTTCCAGCGCCTCGTTACTGGGTACAAATCAGGGAAACTCCCAATAAATCTAACGCTTTTTGTTGCAGTTGGGTCGGTCGAGTTATCTTAGAAAAACGCGGTTCTTCGGTTTTTGTTATGCAATGGACGGGGTTATAAGGAATGAAACCCTTATAGAGAGAGACATTGCCGCAATTTTTGTCAATTGTTTGCGATTTGGAGCGAACTAATCAATTAAATCTCTTGCCAGATAAGGATTTAGTCGATTTATGCCCCCAGATCGAACCATACCAAGTCCCGAAAAGCCAAAAATGTTAAGAATTGTGTGAGATTACCCTAGTATTAGCCCCCGTTCGCTTGCCTCGCTATCCTTAATTATTGTATGATTATAACGTCTGGGCTATCAATTTTTCGAGATACCCTTCTCACGCTGAGTATTATGTCTAAAATCATTTCCATTCACTCGTATCGAGGTGGTACGGGTAAGTCCAACGCTACAGCTAATCTCGCGGCCATTCTTGCCTGTCAGGGTAAACGGGTTGCCATTGTCGATACAGATCTCCCCTCTCCTGGTATTCATATTCTCTTTGAACTACAAGATAAGCATATTAAATACACCTTGAATGACTTTCTTTGGCAGAAATGTAAAATCAATGAATCAGCTTACGATGTTACCTCAGTACTAGGAGAACAAAAAACTGAAAAGAATCTAATTTATCTGGTTCCTGCGAGTGTCCAAGTGAGCGATATTTCTCGAATTTTACGGCAGGGATTTAATACAGAGTTGTTATTGGAAGGTATAGAAGAATTAATTCAATTACTCCAGCTTGACTATTTGTTTTTGGATACCCATCCTGGACTCAATAGAGAAACTTTGCTATCTTTAACTATTTCCAATATTGTTTTACTGTTTCTTACCCCTGATGAGCAAGATCTCCGAGGTACTGCTGTCACCCTAGATGTAGCCAGTCGTCTTAAAGTTCCGAAGTTATTTCTAGTTGTCAACAAAATTGTAGACAGATATAATTTTGGCGAACTTCGTCAACAAATTGAATCTACTCATAAAATACCTATTGTCGGGATGATGCCGGATGCTTCTGATATGCTCCAACTGGCAAGCAAAGGTCTTTTTGTTCTGAAATACCCAAACCACCCAATTTCTCTAGTGTTAAAACAGATAGCAGAACAAATAGATCAACAAGATTCTGACTATGCTCCGAATGATAGCTGCGATCTTAAACCTTTTATAATGGAGTGTGTTTAGCGTGGAATAAGTAACCTGGTGCTAAAATAAGGGAGAATTTTTATGAGTAAAAGGCGATCGCCACAACTATCTATGAATTCTTTAGAATTCTCTAGCAGGGTGTTAGCTGACTCTGGTGCTAGTGTCGAGGAAATTCAAGAACTGCTGGCTTACAATCAAAATAAATTTAGTCATGTTTATCATCGGAAAACTTTGCCCAAAGAATCTGAGCCTCACCTAGAGGTTTGGCGACAATACATGACTGAATCTCACCAGATTGGCGTGTATGCAGTCCTTAAAGCTCATTTAGTTCAGTTTCAGTTTCCCATTAAGCAAGGCATCAGTCAAACGCCAGATTATCGCCAAGCTACCCGGCAAGGTAAGTTAGAAGAAGGGATGTCGTTAAAAACGGGCTTAACTTTCAACCAACCGGAGCGATTATCCCTGATCCTTTATGAAACCCTAGCGGGGTCGATTCCTGTCATTATTGCGGATGATCGCAATGACTTTATAACTTTAGTTCAAGCACTGACAAAAGGCAATGAACCCTATCTCGTACCGGAGTCAATGGGAGCTTGTATGGTGGGAAACTATAATAACTGGGAGAGAATACGCCAGTATAAAGCACAATGGATAGATCGCAATCCCCACCGTTGTGATGAGACTGATTGGCAGTTGGAATTCCAACACCTTATTCTCAAAAAAGAATTGTATCAAGATCGATTCATTATCTTAAGTACAGGCAACTATAGCAATGTAAGTGCTCAGCAATTAGGACTCACAGAGAGTCAGTGGCTAGAACTATCCTTGAAAATTCGCTTAGAACATGAATGTACCCACTATATTACGCGGCGGTGGTTCGATTCAATGCAGAATAATCTATATGATGAATTAATTGCAGATTATCGGGGTATCGTGGCGGCTCTAGGATATTACAATGTCGATTGGTTTTTGCACTTTGTCGGATTAGAATCCTTTCCTGCATATCGTTCAGGCGGTAGACTAGAAAACTATAAAGGGAATCCAGCTTTATCCCCAGGAGCGTTTAAAATTTTACAGAAATTACTTAAAACAGCCGCAGAAAATCTAGCCCGATTTGAGCAGCAATACATAAAACAGCCAAGGAATTCAGTACAAGAAACCGCACTGTTGTACGCTTTGACCAGCCTTCGACTTGAGGAATTAGCTTCAACTCAGGCTATGGGACTCCTGAATAGAGCTATGGAGGAAATCCGAGAGGTAGGAGTAGGGATTTAATCGCTAGTTGTCGACAAAATAAAGATATGCTAAACTAAAATGAATGTTAATGGTTGAGTTACCCTATGAAAAACGTACTACTCCAACAACTAAATAATAGTGATTTTCAATGGCTAAAAACCCATGGAAATCGTCAGCAAATTCCAGCGCAAACTGTATTGGTTGAGCAACATCATCCAGTCAATAACTTTTATATCATTCTTCAAGGGGTTCTTGTGGCTACAATGACTAAAAACCCAAACCGCATGGATCGGGTTTTTGCAGCCTTAGAAGAAGAGCAAGAATTAATGCAAGAAATTACTCGTTTTGAGACGGGAGAAATGTTTGGAGAAATATCTTTTTCTGAAACTAGCCCCTCAATTACTACCGTCAAATCCCTAGATAACGTCTTGGTTTTGGTCGTACCTGCTAAGCAATTACGAGACAAACTAGAGCAAGATCTAGGTTTTGCTGCACGGTTTTATCGCGCTAGTGCTATATTGCTTCTAGACCGTTTTAATTACCTAGTTCAACTTTTTTTGACTGATAAAATTGGACAAATTCCTCCCTTACAAGATGTCCCTCTGATTTTTGGAGAACTTAGTGATAGTGATGTTGACTGGATGATATCTTCAGGTCAATTAGAAGAATTGAAAGCCGGTGAAATTATAATTTCGGCTGGACGACCTGTAGAAAACCTTTATTTTATCACCCAAGGAACGATTTCTGTATTGGTTTCTGAAGAAAGAAAAAACCCTTTGAGTAATATTTTTGCAGCCCTTGAGAATGATCAAGAAACCCAAGAATTGCTGCAGCGAGAAATTGCACAGATGGCCAAAGGTAATCTCGTAGGAGAGTTGGCCATTCTTGACACACATCTTTCTTTTTTGACCTATGTAGCTTTAGAAAATTGCACCGTTTTAAAAATACCTCGACAAAAATTTCTGCTCAAACTAGAACAAGATGTAGGAATGGCTGCTCGCTTCTATCGAGTTGTTCTTATGCTTTTATCTCAGAGGTTACAGAACCTGAGTAGTCGCCTAGGCTATGGCAGAACTGAGTATAAAGTCGGGCAAAGCCTCTCAGAGGATAGAGTATATGAAGATGAGATCGATGTAGCCAGCATGGATAATCTCACCCTAGGGGGGGCGAGACTTGATTGGATGCTAAAACGATTAAAGTTGAAGGCAAATTAAACTTAGACATTAATTAGTATTTCATTTCCTCACAATTTATATTTAGGACAAGATTATGCCAGAGCCGAAAGACGGTTTATTTCGTCAGGAATCTCTAGAAAAACTCTCATCTCCAGAGCGACTTGACGAACTCATGGAAGTAGTTAATCCTAGGGCTTGGTTGTCTTTGACAACGATAGGAGCCTTGATAGTGGCTACATTAATCTGGAGCATTTTAGGAAAAATTCCCCTTAACATTAGTGGCACAGGTGTATTAATTCAACCACGACGAGTAGTTCAGCTACAGTCTTCAACTCAAGGTCAAGTTTTAGAAATATATATTAAACCCAATTCCATCCTTAAGAAAAATCAAATAATTGCAACAGTTGACCAATCTGCTCTCAAGAAACAACTTCAGCAACAACAAGAAAAATTGGCTCAACTGCAAGGACAAAATCGGCAGACAACGGAGTTACAAAAAGAGCGAATTGCTCTAGAAAAACAAAATCTAATTGCACAGAGAATGAATTTAGAGCGGAGCTTACAACGAGAAAAAATTTCCTTGGATTTACGCCAAAAAAATCTTGATTCTCTAGTTAATCTGCGAAAAAACTACCAAAACATTTTAGATGAATTTCCCCAAATAGCCCAAGACGTTGAAGAAAAAACCTTCCAAGCTATTCAAGCCAAAGAAAATAGTTTAAGAAGTCAAATTCAACAATATGAAGAATTGCTACCCAAGCTCAAACAAAGAAGTGTGAATATAAAAAATCTTTTAGATAAAAATTTAATTACTGAAGATGTATATCTAACAGCAGAAAGAGATTATTATAGCTCTCTCACTCAAAAATCAGAAATAGAAACCCAATTGAAACAAATTAGATTAGATCGGGCGAATACCCAAGAGAAAAAACTACAAAATCGTGATCGCGTTAGGGATCTAGAAAATCAAATCAAAGATACGGATGTAAAAATACTTAATGTGGAACGTGAGTATCGACAAAGTCTTAATATGATCGATGATTTCAAAATAAAAATCCAGGGAATTCAAGTTGAAGAAGCCAAACTTAATCAACAGGAAAAAGAATCATTAATCGATAAAACCAACAATATTGCTGAAGTGAAGCGAGGTATTGCTGAACTGCAAAAATCCATCTTAGATAAAAGTGAAATTTTGAGTCCCTACGAAGGAAAAGTATTAGAAGTAAATATTGTTAGCGGTCAGGTGATAAATGCAGGCAGCAGGATTGCTTCCCTTGCCACTAAAAAACCAGATAGCCCTTTAGTCGCTATTGCCTATTTTCCCGATAAAGATGGCAAACAAATTCAGAAGGGTATGCAAGTTCAAATAACACCCAGTATGATTAAACGGGAACGTTATGGGGGAATTTTGGGAAAAGTGACTGAAGTTTCCCCTTTTTCCGTAACAACTGAGGATATCGCTACTATAGTCGGCAATCCTGAATTAGCTCAGAGCTTGAGCGGGCAGCAACCCCGCATTCAAGTGATTGCTGAGCTTGAAAGGGATTCAAACAACATTAACAATGGCTACAAGTGGTCTTCATCAAAAGGTCCTGTTCTTGAACTATCGGGTGGGACAACCGCACAAATCCAGATTCAAGTGGGAGAAAGAAGACCGATCAGCTATGTTATTCCGATTCTCCGTTCTTTGACAGGTCTTAATTAGGGCTGGCTGAATAAATCTAAAAACCTTGTTGGGTAAGACTTTTAGACCTTTTGTCAATCAAAAAGTGCCAATCATTGGAGTGATCGGGGCAAACATTTAGGCACTTTTTCCCTGAAAATTAGGTAATTGGCCACCTCAAAACTGGTAAAACCCCACACCCCACACCCCACACCCTGCCCCCACGAAAAACTTTTTGCCGCAAACCCTAATTAAATAAAAAGATGCTCAGCCAGTTAAAGACTCAATTGTTACGATTCCACAAGCAGCGGCGTACCCGTACTCCCACCCTGTTACAAATGGAGGCTGTTGAATGTGGAGCAGCGGCCTTGGGGATTATTCTAGGTTATTATGGCAAAATCGTCCCTTTAACCGAACTGCGTCGAGAATGCGGTGTGTCTCGAGATGGCACTAAAGCCTCTAATGTCCTCAAAGCAGCCCGACTGTATGGACTAGAAGCCAAAGGGTTTAGAAAATCTCTCGACTCGGTTAAAGAATTGCAACCTCCCTATATTGTCTTTTGGCAGTTTGATCACTTTCTGGTCGTTGAAGGAATACAAGGAGATAAAGTCTATCTTAACGATCCGGCTGTCGGTCCGAGAACTATCTCAGCCCAGGAATTTGATTCGGGTTATACAGGTGTGGTCTTGGTGATGCAGCCGGGGACACAATTTAAGAAGGGAGGCAAAAAAAAGAATATTCTCGAAACTTTAACATCTCGCTTACAAACCTCTCAGCAAGCTCTTTTGTTTTGCCTATTAGCGGGATTGTTGCTAACAATCCCACGTCTAGCCATACCTGCTTTTACTCAAGTTTTTACGGACGATTTGCTCATAGAAAACCGCTATGAATGGCTTCGTCCTCTAATTTTGGGAATGTTAATCACTACCGTATTACAAGGACTTTTAGCTCGTTTACGTCTCCTCTACTTACGACGATTGTTGATCAAGCTCTCTGTCTCAATGTCAGGACAGTTTCTTTGGCATACACTGCGTTTACCCATCGGATTTTATGCCCAACGCTATGCTGGGGAAATTAGTAGTCGAGCTCAACTCAACGACCATATAGCAACCATCCTCTCAGGAAAACTAGCCACAACCGTTATTGATACCTTTATGGTTGTCTTTTATGCTTTGTTAATGGCTTTCTATGATTGGGTACTGACAGTAATTACTATTATTTTTGCCGCCTTAAATTTCTTAGCATTACAGACTTTATCTCGCAATCGCATTGATACCAACATCAGAGTTTCTCAAGAAATTGGCAAAGTTTTCGGCGTTGCTATTGGGGGAATTCAATCGATCGAAACCGTCAAAGCAAGTGGGTTAGAATCAGATTTATTTACAAAATTTGCTGGCTATTACACTAAAAGCCTTAACTCTCAACAGCAGTTAGCGTTGGCTACCCAGATTCTCAATGCTTTACCTGCACTATTGACAGCCCTTGCTACCAGCTTAATCCTCTTGATTGGAGGCTGGCGGGTGATGGCGGGTAGCCTCAGTATTGGTATGTTAGTCGCTTATCAATCTCTGACTAATGAATTTCTCAAGCCGATTAATGATTTAGTCAATTTTGGTAGCACTTTACAAGACTTAGAATCCGACCTAATGCGTCTGGATGATGTGTTAGAAAACCCCATCGATCCCATAGCAAAATCTGCCCAATCAGAAGATGCGGCTGCCTCAGTTACAGTTAATAGAATCTCTTTTCGTTTATCTGGAAAATTAGAGTTGCAAAATCTAACTTTCGGCTACAGTCGCTTTGATCCCCCACTCATTGAAAACTTGAGTATTACTTTACAACCCGGACAAAGAATCGCCCTAGTGGGGGGCAGTGGATCAGGGAAATCAACGGTGGCTAAATTGATCACAGGACTCTATCCAATTTGGTCAGGGGAAATCCTTTTAGATGGTATCGAGCGAAGCCAAATTCCTCGATCTATCCTCGCTAATTCTTTAGCTATGGTAGAACAGGAGATATTTTTATTCGCAGGAACGATCAAGGAAAATCTAACCCTTTGGGATTCAACGGTTCCCGATGCTGATTTATTTAAAGCTTGTCAAGATGCAGCTATTCATGAACTGATTCTTAACCTTCCAGGCGGCTATAACAGCCAATTAAGTGAGGGAGGAATGAACTTGAGTGGCGGACAACGCCAAAGATTAGAAATCGCTAGGGCATTGGTGAGAAATCCGGCTTTGCTGGTCTTAGATGAGGCGACAAGTGCTTTAGACGCAGAAACTGAGTTGATCATCGATCGCAATCTGCGGCGTAGAGGTTGTTCTTGTATTCTTGTCGCTCATCGACTCAGTACTATTCGAGACTGTGACGAAATTATTGTTTTAGATAAGGGGAAAGTGGTACAACGGGGAAATCATGAACAATTGCGCTCTCAAGAGGGAATCTATACTCGTTTAATTAGTACAGAAAGGACAAAGGATAACGTCAATGAGCAAGTCTAATTTAGAGCAAGAGCCAAAATTTACTCAACTCCATAGCAATGAATCTCTCCTGTTAGATTGGCCGGACACAGTCTGGGTGGTGCGTTCAGGAGCGCTACTCCTATTTGCACTGCAACTGGAAGCATCTCAGCTTACCAAGACTCGCTCCTATATGTTTACCATTCAAGCCGGGGAAGCTCTTTTTGGTTCAGAATTAGTCAGAGGCATTTCCCCAGAACAACAATGGGGAATTTTAGCGATCGCTCTCGAAGAAGCGATCTTGGAAAAACTGACGTTGAGAGATTTAGCTGAGCAAATCAGTCATGGCGATTCAGCCGCCCGAATGCTTTTACAAGGCTGGCTGAACCATATTAGTCAATGGCTCGCTCAAAAACCTAGCCCTTTTTCCTTACCAGCCGAGAGAATTTATATTCAAGATACACATTTTTTATCCTTGCTGTCCGGCCAGGGATTGATGCTTCTTGCCAAAAGAGAAGAGGAAAAAAATATTCTTTGGATAAAAGTAAATCAGGGTAGTATGTGTTGGATGGGCTGTGAAGCCTTGAAACTAGAAGCAGGTTCACCCATGATTCCTTTGGCTTCAGATCTATGTTTAGCCGCAGAAACAACAACTGAAGTTTATACCTGTCTGACGGAAGACTTAGAAAACCTAGAAGATTTACCAAAAAGTTTGGCTCAGGTACACCGCTATTGCCTCTACTACTTTAGCCTGGTCAAAGAACTGGAAACAGAAAATGAATTTAGCCGCTTTCAGCAAAGAGAACAACTTAACCGTAGGGCCCTGCAAAGCTCTATGGGAGAGTTGATGTCCGTTTTGCAACCCCAAAAAGCTGACCTTTGGCCACTTAGCTCCCCCCTACTGATAGCCGCCGGAGCAGTCGGACGAAGTTTAGGAATTAAGGTTTTACCCCCGGCTCGTTCAGAAGACATCCATCGAGTCAAAGATCCCCTAGAGGCAATCTCTCGAGCCTCCCAATTCTCCACTCGCCGAGTGCATCTAGTTCATAATTGGTGGAAGGGAAACTATGGAGCGCTATTAGCTTACCTAAGTAGCAATCAAAGTCCAGTTGCTTTATTGCCCGACGAAAAGCATCACTATGTCTTGTTTATTCCCGAATCCCATCAACGCATTCCGGTGACGGCGACAGTGGCCGCTAACCTAGCTCCCGATGCCTATATGTTTTATCGGCCTTTGCCGATATTACTGAAAAATGTCTGGGAAATTTTCTATTTTGGCATTAAAGGTCATCAGCAAGATCTACTCTGGCTCATCTTACTTGGATTAGTAGGTAGCCTACTGGGAATGGTTACGCCACAAGCAACGGCAATTTTAATTAATAATGCTATTCCTGATAGCGATCGCCTTCTCTTGGGACAACTGGGTTTAGCTTTAATTGCGGCAGCCTTTGGTAAATCTATCTTTGGTTTAGCCCAAGGAATTATAACCATACGGATAGAAAATGTAGCCGATAGTAATTTACAGCCTGCGGTGTGGGAGCGACTCCTCAAACTTAGCCCCAGCTTTTTTCGCAAATATGCCTCCGGTGACTTATTAAATCGTCTGATGGGAATCAGTCAAATTCGCCGAGAATTGAGTGGAGCAACGCAACGCACGTTGTTGAGTGCTGTATTTTCTCTAATTAACCTCGCCTTGATGTTTGTTTATAGTGTTCCCTTAACTTTTATTGCCATCGGTTTATCTATTCTCGTTGCCCTAATCACCTTCGTATCGAGTAAACAGATTATTCAAAAACAACGATTACAAGAAAACATTGATGGTCAAATTACTGGGTTAACAGTAGAACTGATTAATGGGGTGGCTAAACTCCGCGTTGCTGCCGCCGAACAAAGAGCTTTTGCTGCTTGGGCAAAACAATATAGTCAAAGAATCAAATTGCAAGCCAGCATCAAGCGCCTTGATGACAGTGTAACGGTTTTTAATGAAGCCCTTTCCTTAATCAGTTCAGTATGGATATTCTGGTTTGCAATTCTCTTTATTCAAATGGGTGAAGCTCAGGGGGCAGCCGCTACGGCTAAACTGACGGTAGGAGGATTTCTCGCCTTTAATTCGGCCTTTGGCACTTTTTTAGGGGGGACAACAGATTTGAGCAATACCTTAACTGATATTTTGGGGATTGTTCCTTTATGGGAGAGAATTCAGCCAATTTTAACATCTGCCCCTGAGTCAGATCCTACTAAAGCAGATCCGGGTCGTTTAACAGGACAGATAACTTTAAGTCATGTCACCTTTCGCTATCGAGAAGATGGGCCATTGATTCTAGAAGATGTGAGCATTTCCATTGAACCTGGGGAATTTGTGGCGATCGTTGGACCGAGTGGCAGTGGAAAATCTACTATTTTTCGTTTATTGTTAGGCTTTGAAACGGCTCTCAGCGGCACGATTTATTATGATGGACAGGATTTAGCAGGCTTGAACATTCAAGCAGTTCGACGGCAATTGGGCGTTGTTCTCCAGAATGTTCGTATTTCTGCCGGATCGCTATTTGACAATATTACAGCAGGGGCTTTGGTTAGCTTGGAAGAAGCTTGGGAAGCTGCACAAATGGCGGGTTTTTCAGAAGATATCAAACAAATGCCCATGGGAATGCATACTGTAATTAGCGAGGGGGGAACTAACCTTTCCGGTGGGCAAAAACAAAGGCTTTTGATTGCGCGGGCCTTGGTAATGAAACCCAAAATTATTTTGATGGATGAAGCTACCAGCGCTTTAGATAATCAAACCCAATTGATCATTACAGAAAGCTTAGATAGGTTGAAAGCTACTCGCGTCGTCATTGCCCATCGTCTGAGTACCATTCACAATGCTGATAGAATTTATGTAGTTGAAGGTGGGCGCATAGTTCAAATCGGGACATTTGACCAATTGGTTAGTCAAGAAGGATTATTTGCCAGATTGGTAGCCAGACAGTTGGATTGAACGAAAGCACTCTACCTCCTCATCCTCACGGCGTGATTTATCTAAAAATGTCGAGGTGAAGACCCTCGCTACTCACTTTACATGACTTTCTCTGAGTTCTTTGATTGTTAGAGTCCTGAATTTATCTGAACTTTTCCCGATTGGCAAGCCTTTTGACCGAGGTTACTATTGTCAGTGTGAATCAAGAAAAGATTGAATCACCCACAGACTTAAGGAGAACACAGTCATGAGTCAACCAGATGTCGAAAGATTTTATGAAATTGCTCGCAATAGCGAAGAGCTTCAAGCTATGTTAGGCGCAGCCGAAGATCGCGACAGCTTTGTCGAAACCGCCGTCAGACTAGGACAAGAAAATGGCTGCAACTTCACTCTTGACGAAGCTAATGAGTTTCTTAACACCAAGAAGGGAGATGCGGAACTGAGCGAACAAGAGTTAGAAGCTGTAGCTGGTGGTCGCCGCCGTTGTAACTTAAATACACGACTCACTGTTTGTATCATTGTTAGCCGCAACTGCTGGGTTGCTACTTGTTAGAATCCGGTTTCTGGAAACCTCGAAAAATACCTTGCTGAAAAAGATCAACACTTTTGGTGCTTTCTTGGCAATAGGTACAGTTAATCGAGGTTTCCTTTATTAGGGTAATACCAAATCCGCTTTTCAAAGTAGCGTTTCTGTAGGGGAGCAAGGAGAACACAGTCATGAGTCAACCAGATGTCGAAAGATTTTATGAAATTGCGCGCAATAGCGAAGAGCTTCAAGCTATGTTAGGCGCGGCTGAAGATCGCGACAGCTTTGTCGAAACCGCCGTCAGACTAGGACAAGAGAATGGCTGCAACTTCACTCTTGACGAAGCGAATGAGTTTCTTAACACCAAGAAGGGAGATGCGGAACTGAGCGAACAAGAGTTAGAAGCTGTAGCTGGCGGTCGCCGCGGTCGCCTTCGCCTATGTAACAACACGATAACCATTTGTAGAATCACGTATACAAGGGAATGAGCCACGTCCAGCATAAATGAGATGCTCCCGTCTGTATCATTGTTAGCAATCTTACAGATGCTACTTGTTAGAATCAGCTTTCTGGAAACCTCGAAAAATACCTTGCTGAAAAAGATCAACACTTTTGGTGCTTTCTTGGCAATAGGTACATTTAATCCCACATTCCGCACCCTAGTCGTTGAAATCAAAAGTTGCTCTAGCCCTTGTATAGTAAGACTTTTAGCGATTACTAAGAATTATGAAGTGTCACACTCTATTCAGCGATCGCCAGCTTAATGAGAGTTTATCTCAATAATTTGGTATCAGAGCTATCAGATTTTTAGGGCTAATTGTGCATCTGCTGATCCAACAAATTAGCCTGTAATTCAGAGCCGGCAATCGTTTTGACGATTTAGATAAAATTTTCAATGTGACACTTTAGGGTGCGGAATGTGGGTTTAATCGAGGTTTCCCTTATTGGTCTAATACCAAATCCGCTTTTAATTTTTATCAGATCGAAGATTAACATTGTATGCAACAGAATGGTTAATTATTCATTAACTGAATTGAAGGGGTTGGCTTGGCTTCAATATTTGGAAATGACCTTTCCCTCTTATCAACCTGCTTTACAAAGTGTGCAGTTTGATGACTCTATTATTGCCATTGGCGCAAGTGTTGAGCAAAAACCAGTTGGCTTAGGTCTGGCTAGGCTGTACCCTGAAGAAGAAGCAGCTATCATCCTCTCCATCTTTGTTGAATCCCCCTATCGTTGTCAGGGGATTGGCACAGCCTTACTCGCGCATTTAGAGCAGGTGTTTAAGCAACGAGGTTGTCGGTATGTTGAATTAGTTTATACAAGCGACCAAACGACAACTCCGGCTTTAGAACATATACTGAGAAAAGAAGGTTGGACACCGCCAGAGTTACGGGTGTTAATTTGTAAGGCGATCAAAGAGGAGATGATTCAAGCATCCTGGCTACACAAATATAGTTTACCTGCTGGTTTTACAATCTTTCCTTGGTCTGATTTAACGGAAGCAGAACGAAGTAGCATTTTAGAAAAACAAAATACTCAGGCGTGGTATCCAGAAGTTCTTTCACCTTTTTTAGAGGAAGACAAAATCGAGCCACTCAACAGTTTAGGACTTCGTTATCAAAAAGAAGTCATCGGCTGGATGATAACCCATCGTCTTGCACCAGATACAATCCGCTACAGTAGCTTTTTTGTCAAGAAAGAGCTACAAAAGGTCGGGCGTGGCATTCCTTTGTTAGCCGAGTCGATTAAAATCCAGTGTAGTAGCCACATCCCCTACGGAATGTGGACAGTAGCCAAGGATAATCCAGCCATGTTGAGTTTTGTTAAACGGCGAATGGCAAGCTATATGATGTCAATTAAAGAGTCTAGAGGTGTTTCTAAAGTGTTATAGTAAGTTATCTGATGAAAATTAAAAGAAGGAGGCTTTTTTTGTGAGCGCCACCCCATCTGATTTAAAACCCGAATTAGCTAAGATCGTCAGTCAAGCTACGTTTATTTCTGAACGTCTCAGTCATCAAACAACATCGACTATCTCAAGCCCATTTAATGAAGAGATAGCAAATACTCGTTTCAATCATTGGTGTAAAGTCAGTGCCTCTGGAGATTGGGATAAATTTTACAAACGTCTGGAGTGGAATGGTTGGTCGTGCGATACAGTTTTGCGAGTACTTGGCACAGAATTAGAACCTGAAACTCATTCCTTACCCAGTTGGGCTTTAACCCTAGCTGAGATTATAGAAACAGTTGCACAATTAAACCAAGAAAATCTCAAATCGTTTCCTAGAGATCCTAATGATCCTAAACCCTTTGAAGATGTTTTTTTACCTTTGGTTCTGGTTGGAAGACAAAAACTTCTTGCTCGCTTAGGAGTAGAATCATTATCTGACGAAAATTTGCCTTTAAAACGATTGGAGGAATCTGCTTATCTAAGTCTAGAAGATGGTCTTTACCAAAGACTTTTTTATCTTTTAGTAAAAACTTTAGATTTTGAGTTTTCTCATTCTCGTCCCCTCGGGAAAAACTTGCTCAATTTAATAATTCCGAACAATAAAACTACATCAGGTAACAAAAAATATCTAGCTTTTGTTGATAAATTATTATCAGATGGATTCTTGGGGTTTTTTCAAAAATATCCCGTATTAGGTAGGTTTATTGCAACCACTATTGATTTTTGGGTTGAGTCAACGGCAGAATTTCTAGAAAGACTGGAAAATGATTTATTAGAAATTAAGGGAGAATTTTCCCAGATAAATGATTCGATTGATTCTAAAATATCAGAAAATCAGCTAGGAAAAATTAAAGAAATTAAGCCGGACTTGTCTGATCTTCATCATCAAGGACGTTCTGTGATCGTGCTAACTTTTGCCTCGGGGCTAAAGTTAGTTTATAAACCGAAAAAAATAGGGGTTGACATAGCTTTTAACCAACTTTTATCTTGGTTAAATCAACAATTAGAAAACTTAGAAAGTTCTGCACAATCTCCCCTGAAAATTCTTCGGATTTTAGATAAACAAACCTATGGATGGAGCGAATACATTGAACAAAAACCTTGTCAAGATACCGCCGATGCTAAACGTTTTTATTTACAGGCGGGAAGATTGTTATGCTTGTTATATTTTCTAGGAGCAAATGATTTTCACCACGAGAATTTAATTGCCTACGGCGATCAACTGGTGATGATTGATCTAGAAACAATCATGCACCATGAAGCTAAATGGATGGAAGATTCGGAAGATGAAACAGCCGGAGAAGCAGCGATGAATCAATTGTCTGATTCAGTCTTACGCACGGCATTGTTACCGACTTGGGAGTTTAATATCGACACTTCTGTCGCTTATGATGTTAGTGGATTGGGTAGTATTGATATTCAACCTATGCCGGTACCATTTCCTGTCTGGAAATCGATCAACACCGACGATATGTATTTAGCACAGGAGAAAATAGATAGACCTCTGCAAGCTAATGTTCCTATGCTTAATTCACAGCCACTTTACCCGAATGATTATCTAAAAGAATTGATTACAGGCTTCGAACAAGTATACCGTTTCTTGATTGAACAGAAGGAAAACCTATTAGCAGCAAATGGACCTTTATCGCCATTCCAGACACAGGTAGTCAGATTTCTGTTCCGTTCCACCAAAGTTTATGGCGCTGTTCTCAATAAGACGCGAGGGGCAGAATTTCTCAAACATGGACTAGAGTGGAGTATTGAAGCAGATATCTTGAGCCGGGCTTTTCTCAATAACCAAAATAAACCTCAAGCTTGGCCTATTCTAGAGATGGAACTTCAAGCCATCTCCTTAGGAGATGTTCCCTATTTTAGTGCTGCTACGGTAAGCGATGACCTCAACTTAGGTGGTGAACAGACTATACCGGAGTATTTTAAAGGATCATGTTTTAATCAAGTTGAACAACGATTAAAACGGATGAATGAAACTGACTTAGCTCAACAATCTAGAATTATTCAGTTGGCCTTTCAGTCAAAAATTACTGGAAGTTTCTCCTCAGAAAGAAGCAAAATTGAGTCTAAAAATCAGGAAGAAATTACTAAGACTCTGTTGACTGGCGACCAGTTTGTTACCAAAGCAATAGAGATTGCTCAAGAAATCGAAGACCAGGGAATTATTGGTTCTGATGGTAGTCTTTCTTGGATTAGTTTAGCTTTTGTTCCGAAAGCAGAGAGATTTCAGCTACAACCTTTGGGAGAAAGTTTCTATGATGGCAATTGCGGTGTTGCTGTCTTTTTTGCCGCCTTAGCTCGTGTGACAGGTGATAGTAAATTTGAGAATTTAAGCCTTAAGTCTCTTCAATCTTTAGAAAGCTTCTTACAAAATGCGGATGCTGAGGCAATCAAAATTTTTGCCGATAACTTTGGCATCGGCGGCGGCGTAGGACTGGGGGCGATTATTTATTGTCTCGTCAAAATCCGACAATTTCTCGATTTACCCCATCTCTCTCAAGAAGCACAAAAAGTTGCTCAATTTATGAGCCAAGAGATTATTGATAAAGATACTAATTTCGATATAGTTAAGGGTGCTGCTGGGACAGTTTTATCCCTTTTAGCTCTTTATCAGGATACGGGGACAAATTTTGTTTTGGATAAGGCTCAAGCCTGTGGTCAACATCTGCTGAAATTTTGTGATTTGCGCTATAACGAGAAATCAGATACCTATAAACCATTGACTGGCTTCTCTCATGGGGCCGCCGGAATTGCCTATGCACTTTTACGACTCTATGAGGTGACTCAAGACCAGGCTTATTCAAGGGGCGCACAACAGGCGATCGCCTATGAAAATAGCAAATTTTTCCAAGAATTTGGTAATTGGCGCCAAATCATCCCCACTGAGGAGCCTTCTGCTGCACCAGTGTTTTGGTCAACTTGGTGCTACGGAGCGCCTGGTATTGGTTTAGGACGTTTAGGCGGTTTATCTAGCTATAAAACTGACGAAATTCTGGCTAATATTGAAGCGGCTCTCAAGACAACCCAAGAGACTCCCTTGCAGCAAGTGGATCATTTGTGCTGTGGCAATTTAGGTCGCTGTGAAGTTATGTGGGTCGCTGCACATAAACTTTCTCATCCGCAATGGTACAGTGCGGCTCAAGAATTAGCAAGTCGAGTCGTCAATCGAGCTTCTCAAACAGGCAAATATGAACTATTTGCTGATTTGCCGACATCCGTGTTTAATCCCTGTTTCTTTCAGGGTTTGTCTGGTATTGGCTACCAATTTCTGCGTCTGGCTCATCCTGAGTCTTTACCTTCTGTATTACTTTGGGAGTGAGCAGTCTATCTTAATAGGGGGGAATTAAATTCATCATGCCGACTAACTTTAATTCTAATGAAGCGATCACCTAACCTTCTGTATTACTTTGGGAGTGAGCAGTCTATCTTAATAGGGGGGAATTAAATTCATCATGCCGACTAACTTTAATTCTAATGAAGCGATCACCTATAGTGTTGCCTTAGTCATCATTGGCTTGGTAATATTAATCGGCTTATGGTTGCCAGATTTTTTGCATAAAGATTGAGCGCGTAATATATGTGGTGCAAGAGGCTAAGTATTTATACTTATTGTATGGTCAAGATTTTTTCAGTATCATTTAACTAGGACACTAGAAAAACTGGCTTCTTTTCTAAGGGGCAATAGCTTATGAATCTTGAAGAAGCCTTGGGTTTGGCTGAGAACTTAATTTTTCAGCGATCTGGCCAACATTTGAGCGATCTTGAACGGTTAATTTTTCAGGCATCGTGGACTGAAAATCGGCTTTCCTATGAAGAAATTGCTAAGACTTACAAATATTCGCCCAATTACCTCAAACAAGATGTGGGCCCTAAACTATGGAATCGTCTGTCTGAAGCCTGTGGAGAAAAAGTCAAAAAAAACAATTTTCGATCTGTTTTAGAAAGACATAAGGCTAAATTCCTTGATATTACCCCAATTAAAGACTCGGACAAGCCAATTTTACCGACTTATCCCCTATCGCAGCCAAAATTAGGGCAAGATTGGGGTGAAGCCCCAGAAATCTCGGTATTTTATGATCGTCAAGAAGAAATTGCTACCCTTAAACAATGGATTATTGGGGAACGAGTTCGTTTAGTTGCACTGTTCGGAATAGCCGGAATTGGGAAAACCTATCTCTCAATTCAGTTAGCCAAGGAAATTCAGGGCGATTTTGATTGGGTTATTTGGCGTTCCTTGAGTCAAGTTATGTCAATGAGAAAACTTCTACTTGATATTTTGTCAATTATCGATCAAGATCAAGAAAACAAAGTTTTAGTAAGTGTTGATGACCAAATTTCCCTATTAATTGAGCATTTCAGACAACAACGCTGTCTGGTCATTTTAGATAATTGTGAATCAATTATGTCCAGTGGAGTTCAGGTAGGATCTTATCAAGATGGTTTTCAAGAATATGAAAATTTCTTCAAACGAATAGGGGAGAGTTCCCACCAAAGCACTTTAGTAATTACCAGTAGAGAAAAACAAAAAGAAGTTTCTTTAATGCAAGGGGAAACTTTGCCAGTTCGCTCTTTAGAGTTAAACGGATTAAGTGTCCCAGCTAGTCTTAAGTTAATTCAGCTAAAAGGCTGCGACAGTCAATCTCAATCTGACTCCCTCATGTTGATTGAAAAATATGGTGGAAATCCTCTCATTCTTAAATTAGTTTGTGGAATTATCAAAGATTTATTTAATTGTAATGTTAGTAGTTTCTTGCAAGAAGAAACTTTTTTTGTTGATGAAATATCAAATTTATTTGAGGAACAGTTTATTAGATTATCTGATTTAGAGCAAAATATTCTTTACCGTATAGCTTTAAATCAAGAGTCTTTACTGATCGATGCTTTAAAAGCAGAAATTTTTCCCAGTATTTCTCACCAAAATTTACTCATAACATTAAAATCCTTAACTCAGAGATGTCTAATTGAAAAATATCAAAATAAGTTCTCCTTACATCCGTCCATTAGAGAGTATTTAATTTATCGATTGATCAATCAGATCACTAGGGAGATAGAAACGGCAGAAATTAATCTTCTTAATCGCTATGCTCTTCTCAATATTCAAGGAAAAGAAAATATCAGAAAATTCCAGATCAGATTAACAATAAAACCTCTCGTTGAAAACCTGTTATGTATTTATCAGACTGAAGAAAAACTTACTGAGCGATTCAAAGAAATCCTCCGCACTTGGCAAGAACATAATCCTCAAAAACTTGGATATTTAGCTGGTAATATTATTAATATTTTTGGTTATCTTAATATCGATCTAACCGGTTATGACTTCTCCCATCTTACCCTGTGGTCTAGTTATCTTCAAGATACCCATTTACATCAAGTTAATTTGGCGTATTCCGATTTGAGTAAATGCGTATTTGCCAAACAAATAACCAGTATTTTATCAATTGCCTTAAGTCCTGATGGACAAATTCTTGCCACAGGAGATGTCAACGGGGAGATTCATTTCTGGCAAGTGGCAGATAATCAACTTTTATTGAGTTGTAAAGGGCATACAGAATGGGTTCACGCAGTTGCCTTCAGTCCAGATGGCAAAATGCTCAGCAGTGCTAGTAGCGATCAGACGGTGAAATTATGGTCTGTTGAGGATGGCAGTTGTTTATACACCTTTTTAGAAAATAATCATCGCGTCTATACGGTTGCTTTCAGCCCCGACGGAAAAATCTTAGCTAGTGGTAGCAATGACTATAGTATTAGTCTCCGAAGTGTGGCTACCGGAGAATGTTTACAAACTCTGAACGGACATGAAAACACTGTTTGGTCAATCGCTTTTAGTAAAAACGGTAAAATGATTGTTAGCGGTAGCGAAGACCGTACTGTGAAGTTGTGGGATAGAGAAACGGGTCGGTGTTTGCAAACATTTAGCGGACATCGCCAATGGGTTCGCTCTGTCGCGTTTAGTCCAGATGGTCAGCGTTTAGCCAGTGGTAGTGGCGACCGCACCGTCAAAATTTGGGAGATTAACCAAGGCCAGTGTATCTTTACACTTGAAGGTCATACGGAGCGAATACGTTCAGTGGCTTTTAATCCTCAAGGAAACCTGTTGGCCAGTGGGGGAGGAGATCACACCATTAGAATCTGGGATTTAGAAGAAGGGAAATGTCTCAAAACCTTCCATGGTCATAATAATCGCCTAACTTCAGTGCTATTTAGTTCAGACGGTACTATTTTAGTAAGTGGGGGCGAAGATCGAGCCATCAGGTTTTGGGAGGTTAACACAGGCCAATGTTGGAAAACTTGGCAAGGATATGGTAGTTGGATTCAATCAGTAGCCTTTAGTCCTGATGGCAAGACACTTGCTAGTAGTGAAACACGAACTGTTAGACTATGGAAAATTGAGACGGGCCGATGGTCGAAGCTAGAAGGACATAAAGGGTGGGTCAGTTCGATCGCTTACAGTCCAGATGGAACTTTGTTAGCCACCGGGAGCAGTGATTATAGTGTTAGATTATGGGACACTAAAACTGGCCAGTGTCTAAAAACTTTATTGGGACATACTCGCTGGATTCGGACGATTACATTTAGCCCAGATGGTTTGACCCTAGCTAGTTGTAGTGGTGATGCAACGATTAAACTTTGGGATATTACTACAGGTCATTGTCGAAAAACGTTACGGGGTCACACGGGCTGTTTATGGTCGATCCAGTTCAGTCCTGATGGACTTACTCTCGTTAGTGGTGGTGAAGACAAAACAGTAAAATTGTGGGGGGTTGAAACCGGGGAATGTTTGACTACTTTTACGGGACACGGTAGCTGGGTTTTGGCGGTGGCTTTTAGCCCAGAGGGGAATCTGATCGGCAGTGGTTCTTGTGATTCTAAGATTAAACTATGGAATGTCCAAAGCGGCAAATGTTTAGCAACCCTTCAAGGTCACGATAGTTGGATTCAGACCATTGCGTTTAATCCTCAAGGCGACATTTTAGCAAGTGGTAGTTGCGATCGTACCATTAAGCTTTGGGATATGCCTTCAGGTCGAGACCTTGCCACCTTAACAGGCCATGAAAAGTGGGTTTTATCGGTTGCTTTTAGCCCTGATGGACAATTGCTTGCTAGTGGGGGACAAGATGAAACGATTAAGCTTTGGGATCTGAAAACGGGTCGATGTTGTAAGACGATCAGAACTGAACGCCCCTATGAAGGGATGAGTATTGCTATGGTTCAGGGATTGACCGAAGCTCAAAAAAATACCCTAAAATTTTTAGGAGCGAGCGATTGACAGTGTTTATGAGTGGCAAAGTTGCTAAGTTTTAATCGATAAAATATCTTGGATAGATTTTACTTCTACTGGATAGATATCCTGTAGTTTTTTGATCAAATTAGATTCAATAAATTGCCATTGATCGCCTGGGGTATATCCACTAAATCTCGAACGACAAATATCAATTAATTTAGGCTGGATTTTATTCTCAATGAGAAAGGTGCTAAACTTCTCGATTCTTTCAAGAATTTCTGCTTGTGAAACTTTTAATGCTCGGTCTTTTTCGAGAACAGATTCCATAATAGGCCGCTGCATATAAAAGTAAGATTTACCATTTTTCTCTTTCATCTTAGCGGTTCCACCTAGCTTAATCCGAGTCGGATCATAGGGGTTATTTAAGAAAGATTCATAGGTTTCTTTACTCACTTCTATTTCCCAAACTTCTCCCGCTTGGTTATCGCAAGAAAAATAGTCTAGATCGATATCCACAACTACAGTTTTTTCTTGATTGACAAGGGAATCTGTCGTCGTGATTAATTTATTTTTTAAAGGTTTTCTATCGAGATTAAAGAGTCCCGCCTTGTTGACATCTTCGGTTACAAATAAAATTTTTCCTTCCGCATTTAACGAAAAAACGTGATTCATGACCTCGGTTTGTTCAGTATTATGGGTTTGTCTTAACCAGTAAAGTTCATTAAAAATACCCTGATAAATACTGGGAATAATAAAATCTGCAATTCCCAATTCTGTATAAGTAAAGTTATAAATATTTTCTAAGTCACCATTGAGTGAGTTAAGAGAGTGGGATAGATTAGGAGTACCAAAGTCCGAATGTTCATCAACATGAAGTAAAAGGTTTTTGTTGGGCGGAATCCATCCGTTTAAGACAGCATAGTTCCAAATAAAAAATGCTTCGTGGTGTTCTTCCATGATTAACAAGGGAATAGCTGACATAGATTTCTCCTGTAATTAGATAATTATTCAGTTGACAGATTAGCTAAAATAACGGTCTGTGTCAAGACAGAAAAGTTCAGGTTTCTTCAGCTAATTTTTCCCACGTCTGAAGCCAGCGGCTCGTTGTAGTTGAGCAAATGAACGATTATAAGTAATAATAGCATTGATTAAATTGTTCTGAGCCCGAACTAAACGATTTCGTGCATCGAGTACTTCCGTTTGGGTATTAACCCCAAGATCAAAACGGATTTCGGCTGCTTGAAGTGCCTCTTCCGCTCGCTTGATACTTTGAGTAGCCGTCTCAATATTCCTTAATTGGGGTTGTAGCTGATAATAGGCCCTTTCTACTTCTAGGCGAATGTTATTCGCTGTTTCCGAATACTGCTGCTCGGCGATTGCCATCCCTGTGGCGGCTTGTTTCGCTCTAGAGGTTGCGGCTCCCCCGTCAAAAAAAAGCCAGTTAAAGTTTAAACCGAAAGCATAACCATCCTCAGTTCCCTTTGGGGTAAAGGGATTGGGATCTTCAGTGGCAAGGGATAATACATTATATTCAGCAAAAAGACTGAGGCTTGGTCTGATAGCAGCTAAGGCTAACTGTTGCTCGGCACCACTGCGTTGACGTTGGGCTAATCTTTGCTCTAGCTCCACGCGGTTTTTAAAAGCTAAGAGGATAGTTTCATCTAAAGGCAACTGCCATACTCCAGTTTGACTGACGGGATCAGCCGATGTCGGGGTTATCGAAGCAGGCAAATTCAAGATAGTTGCTAAATTTCGACTGGTTGTTTTTTGGATTGCTTGATTATTACGCAGTTCCTGAATGGCATTATCTAAATCGACTTGAGCATTGAGTAAATCCAACTTAGTAGCTAAACCAACATTGAGCATTAATTCGATGCTTTCAAGTCTTTTGCTTCGGTCATTGACATCGTTCTGGAAAATCAACACCTGAGCATCGGCCTGTTGTAAATCGTAATAAGCAAGAGCTACATCTAGGATTAATTGATCTTCTATCCTCGTCACTTCCAATTCATTAATCCTTAGGGTTTCTTTGGCCGAGTTAATGTTAGCCTGTCTGCCAGGAGAATAGATTTTATAAGATAATGAGAGTTTTCCATCTACTGTTGTCGTGACAAAATTACTAATTTGGGAAATACTTTGTCGTGTCGATGCAATCTGATTCTGCTGTGACTGCAATGAAGTTTGAGCTTGTTGCAAATCCCTCGTTAAAAATTCTAGCTCAATGCTTTTTTGGATTTGGGTCTGTCCAGCTAATTGAGTTACGGCTGATTGCGGGACAAAAAAAGGACTTAGAGCTTCTATTTGTTGCGCTAAATCGGGAGCTATATCGGTGGGGGGAGAGGGTACAATAATGTTGTTAATTTGGTCTAATTCCTCTTGCTTGGCATTAACCCGCCCTTGCAGAAAATTAACAAGTGCTTGGCTATTTTGTAGCTGTGTTTCAAAACCATTGAGGGTGGCGATTTGCTGTTTTTCGTTTGCCTGAGCGGCAAGTTCACCACTAGCCGATAAAACCCGCGTTGCTGTTGTAGAAAATGATAAATTAGGATACAGAGCAGCCATAGCTTCTGCTAACCCGGCACGACTTGATTCTAATTGGAGGATGGCTATTTTTAATTGCTGATTGTTGCGCTTTGCTAGTTCGATTGCTTGTTCTAAAGTAATGGCTATTAAATGTTCTTGACTTTGCTTTATGTCTTGTTCAGTTGGCAAAAGCAAGGGGCTAGGGTTGGAATTTAGCTCGGAGGGAAAACTCTGATTTTGTTTCTCCATTGTAATTTCTACAATATCATTACTAATTTTTTTCGACTTTCTCTCAAGATAATTTTGTTTTTGCTGCAATAGTTTTGGTTCAAAGTTAGTTTTTCTGCTGCTATTTTTAAGTGAATATACATCTGCAAATTGCTTTGAAAAACTTGTTTGTACAGGATTTGCTTTCGCCAATTCTACCTCTGTCAAACTCAAGATCAATATTGAAGAGTTGACTAAAATTTCTCTAGCATCGTTTTTAGTTAATTGTTTTGGTTTTTCAACAGATATTATATCATGCGCCAATTCAAAAATGAAACGCATCAGCCTTAAGAGTTGATAGTGAACTACTCTAAAAGTCCTTGAGAGCTTCCTAAGCTAAACGGCTTTTACTTCGGATCACCGATATAGACTCCAAAAGAGTTATAGCTATTGGATCATGCAGGTTAAGCGCCGTTTAGCTTATTTCACGGGGGATTGCCTCAAGACGGACTTACGCCCAGCTTTTGGTCTTATACCAAATTTCTACTACTACCGAATCATTACCTGCCGAATCAAGAGATGGAAACAGAGGAAAAACCAGATAATTCTCAGACGCAATTAAATGAGATTAGAAATTATGTTTACCACTAAACCGATAACTACTGCTACTAAGATAAAAGAGAGGATGGAATGAAAGAGTGTCATGCGCCGCATCGCAACACTTTCAATGGATACATCTGATGTTTGGTAACACATAGCGATAGTAAAAGAGTAATACATAAAATCCCAATAATCCACCAGTTCTTGATTGGGAAAGTCTAAACCTTTGCGGTAAGCGGATGAATCTTCTGCGGATAGTTCATCGTAGTAGAGTCTGGCATAATACAGAGCAAAAAAAGTATGTACCAGAGTCCAAGACAAAAAGATTGCTAATAGGGACAGTCCCATGTGCAAATTCGCCAACAAAGGAGTCCATTTCTTGGAGTTGTTGAGTAATAAAGCAAGAGCAATTAACCCAGAAATGTTGAATCTCGTAACAAAACTTTACATTTAAGAACATGACAACCCCAGAACGCCATTTTTCAGATTGAATAGACAATTTTCCTAAACCAGTGTACATAGCTGATATGTTGACACATAAAACTCGGTAAATAGCGCAATTTATCTAATAAGCTTTTGCCAAATACTTCTTCAATATCTATTAGCTGCAAAATTAAATAAGCGATGATACAGCTATAAATTTGTATCCGAATTCCTCTCTCGTTTTTTGTGATTAAACGGTCAAGCTTTAGGTGCATTTTTAAGAACTTCCAAAGAAGTTCTATTTGCCATCTTTGTCGATACATTTCGGCAATTTCTCCCCCCGTACCCCCCCTTCTCCTTCTAAGGGTAAGTCCGTCGCTATCCGAAATTCACTTTTACTTTCTAGATCACAAAACTCAACGATTCTTACCTCTACTTCTCTTTTTTCTGCTCCTAGCTTGCTCTGGCCATTTTCCAGCATTTCTAGCTTCATATCATTTTTTACCCTTAAAACAAAGTGCTTGTCTTTTTTCTCTAATAATTTTCTGATTCTTTCATTAGAAGAAAAGCCTCT
>NZ_JADEXI010000494.1:0-3480 GCF_015207185.1 Microcystis sp. LEGE 08355
GGACAGAATTGCTGTGGCTAATTGTCCAATCAGGGGATGAAGTAACGGTAAAATTTCAGGCTTGGCAACGGCTATCATAGGTCAGTAATCAGTAATCAGTTATCAGTTATCAGTCATCAATTATCAGTCATCAGTCATCAGTCATCAGCTTTTTTCTCCCTATCTCCCCATCTCCCTATCTCCCCATCTCCCTATCTCCCCATCTCCCTATCTCCCTATCTCCCCATCTCCCCATCTCCCTATCTCCCCATCTCCCTATCTCCCCATCTCCTGACATCTAAAATCCACTTTACTTCATGGAGCGATCGAGATTAGAACTGGGAAACATAAAATTAACTTTTTGATCCTTCTCCCAATTTACCCTATGGTTAGCAGTGCCGCTCGTCCAAGACCTTCTTTCAAAACCCTCTGGCAAAAGATAGAATCTTCTCCCTTGCCGGAAACCGAGGAATCGATTATTTTAAGAATTCTGGTGCAAGCTTTAGTAATCGTGGGTATTATCGCCACCGATGTGGCTACCGATAGTTATACCAGTATTTGGGCTGTTCCTCTCAGTATTATCGGCGGAATCTGGAGTTGGCGACGCAGGAAAAAGCGCAATATCGGGGCAAAATTTTGTATAGCGATCGGAATGTTGGTAGTGTTGGCGCTATTCTTGGGTAATATCGTTGCGATGCAGGATAGTCGCATTGCTCTAACACAATTATTAATTCAATTGCAAATTCTCCATAGTTTTGACCTGCCCCGACGCAAAGACTTAGGTTATTCTATGGTAATCGGTTTAATTCTCTTGGGAGTCGCTGGGACAATCTCTCAAACCCTTGCTTTTGCGCCTTGGTTAATCCTCTTTCTGCTTTTATCCCTACCTACCCTAGTTTTAGACTATCGTTCTCGTTTAGGTTTAGATAATCTCAATCAGAGTCTCCCTTTCTTCTCAAAGAAACCCCCCCGTCTAGCCACAAAAAAATTAGTTTCCCTGCAAAATTCTCCCCTTTCTCCCAAACGTTTCGGAATTTTCTTTCTGACAATTCTCCTCTTGGGATTGACAATTTTTGCTCTGATGCCGCGTTTTCCGGGTTATCAAATTCAATCTTTTCCCGTCAATAGTCCAGCAGGTATGGAAAATCAGGATTTTGAACAGGGAGACAGACAAATCGTTAACCCCGGCTATGTGCGCGAGGGTGAAACGGGGAATGGTGGCGTAAATGGCGGGAATAGTCCCACTACAGGGTCAGGACAGCTAGATACTACCTTTTATTACGGTTTTAACAGCCAAATGAACCAAAATTTGCGGGGAAGTATGACTCCAGAAATAGTCATGCGGGTACGTTCTCAAGCCCCCGGATTCTGGCGCGCCATGGCCTTTGATCGCTATACTGGTCAAGGGTGGCAAATCTCGCGAGATCAAGAATTAGAGGATTTAAATCGCAGTAGTTGGTCCTATCGCTTTTTTGTGCCGTTACCCGCAACCCAAGCCAAAACCCATCAGGTAGTCCAAACCTACAGCATTGTCTCCAGTTTACCGAATATTATCCCTGCTCTTACTTCGCCCCAGTTTCTCTTTTTTCCCACTCGACAGGTATCTTTGGACCGAGAAAATAGCTTAAGGTCGCCGGGAGGGTTAGCGGAAGGGCTAACTTATACTGTAATCTCACAAGTGCCGGAACGCAATCGCAGCCAACTGCGAGCGGCCCCAGAAACCTACCCTAAGTCTATTCTCAAGTATTATTTACAAATTCCTGCCGAAATTGCCCCGAAAGTCCGCCGAAAAACCGAGGAATTGCTGGCAAAATCTCCCACACCGTTAACCTCTCCCTACGAGAAGGCCCTATATTTAGCCCAAGCATTAAAGCAAAACTATGAATTAAAAACCGATTTGCCCTTTTTAGCCGAAAATGAGGATTTAGTCTCGGCCTTTTTGTTTCGTTTTCAGGGGGGTTACGCCGATCATTTTTCCAGCGTGTTAACGATTATGTTACGATCGATCGGTATTCCTGCCCGATTAGCCACCGGTTTTGCCCCTGGCCAGTTTAATCCTTTCACTGGCTTTTATGTTGTCCAAAATACGGACGCTTACGCCATCACAGAGGTGTTTTTCCCTGGTTACGGTTGGTACACTTTCGATCCTATCCCAGGCCACGAATTAATTCCCCCATCCTTTGAGGAAGCGGAACCTTTTAGCGTCCTCAAGCAATTTTGGCAATGGGTAGCCGGATGGTTGCCCTCTCCAGTAACGGGTTTTCTCGGTCTGATTTGGGAAAATGTTATCGTTACCATCGGTAAGTTATTGGCATGGTTATGGCGCTTTATTTCCGGCAGTCTTTTAGGGGGAATTCTCGGCGGTTTAGTCGGGGTCGTCTTCGCTTACGCTGGTTGGTTAGGATGGGGACAGTTCCATCGTTGGCGTAGGAGTCGCAGGTTAGCAAAACTACCACCGATCGAGCGTTTATACCAGCAAATGTTAGGAATCTTAACAGAAGCTGGTTATGGCAAACATCCCGCTCAAACCCCTTTAGAATACGCCGCCGCCGTCCGCAGCGTCCAACCGCCGCCAGTGGCGAATATTATCGAGGAAATTGCTCGCGCCTACGTTGATTGGCGTTATGGCGGGAAATCGGCTAATATTGAGAGATTACGCCAACGTTTTCGAGAGTTGCCCAAGCTAGTGAAAAAATGAGCTTGAGAGCAGTTATCTTAATGGTGAGGTAGGAAGTTTTCGTTTTGGGGAGTCGGTAGCCGGTCGTCCATAGCAAATTAGGTTACACTTCATCTTGATGAGAAAGGCTATAAACAAGACTATGTTAAGAAATGTAACGAAGTACAAAACCCTTACTGTTGCCTTGTCTAAACAGTTAACTTTATTTTTGTCCGACTACCGATAATTCTCAGCCAGCAATTTAAGTAGGGAGGCACAATTATTTGTAGGATGGGTTAGCGGTAGCGTAACCCATGCAGGCGTTGGGTTTCATGCTTCAACCGTTCGGCTGATCTCACGGCCGAAGCCCAACCTACGTTCATCTTATATTTAATTCCAGCCAGCAATTTATAAGCAGATCAATGTCATCTTGTCAAGTATTTGAACAATCAATTCAGATTAAAGCTAGTGCGACGACGGTAGAGCGTTGTATCACGGATTTAGAGTTAATGCGTCGTTGGTTGAATCCGGTGTTAGTTTGTGAACCTATCGGCGATTGGAAGACCGATATCGGTGGGAGAAGTCGTTTTTTGATTCAAATCCCCCTAATTCAGCCAACGCTAAAAAGTACGGTAATTGAGAGGGAACCGGGATTAATTGTCTGGCAATTTGAAGGCTTTTTTCGCGGATGCGATCGCTGGGAATGTCAACCCAATGATGGCGGCACTTGTCTAATCAATCGTTTTGAGTTTGCGATTCCTAATCCGGTTGTGGGGTGGGGATTTCAGCAATTCGCCGCCAAATGGACTAAAAAGGATATGGAAGCGCAATTAAGACGCTTAAAA
>NZ_JADEXI010000495.1:0-3454 GCF_015207185.1 Microcystis sp. LEGE 08355
GGTTTAATTTCTGGGGACGGGGAGGGAGTAGGAAGAGAATTAACCGCTACTGCATTCATCTGTTCTAATTCCACCACATACAATTCGTTAACGGTTTGAGAACCCTGGGGAATAGCTTCAAAGTCAATTTTGCCCTTAATGACGATTTCTTCGCCTTGACGGGGTAATTTATTGCTATTGGTGCGAATCCAAATCTTGCCCGAACCATCCTGCAAAAGATAGGCTCCTCCCGCTAAAAAAGGGGCATAATTGCTCACGGTTCCCCTAAGATAAACTAAAGCGCCTTTTGGTTTTTCCTGTAATTGCTCGATCGCTGTTAGGGGAGGATCACCGATGTAGGGAACGGCAATACCGAGGTCAGCAAGGGTACTACAACCGAATAACCCTAGCAATAATAATAAACTGCTGATGCGCCCTACACGAATCTGGATAGACATTCTTGCTTTAACCTTAACGAGTGCGATTAGCCAATCTTTTTGACCATAGAATGGATCCGAAAGATTTTTGTTCTCGGTATTATCATAGAATGTCCGTAACTACTTGCCAAATTCTCGACGGGAAAGCCTTAGCTCAAAAAATCCAGCTTGGTCTAGGAGAGCGCATCCAGACGCTAAAATCTCCAATGGGAAGACCTCCGGGGTTAGCGGTGTTGATGGTGGGGGATAATCCTGCTAGTGCCGTTTATGTACGCAATAAGGAGAAAGCTTGTACTAAAATCGGTATGGCCTCTTTTGGTCGTCATTTTCCTACCGATACAAGTGAACTAGAAATTTTAGCGGAAATTGTCCGTCTCAATCAAGATGAGCGGGTGGACGGGATTTTAATTCAATTACCCTTACCTAAGCATTTAGATGCGGTTTCCCTTCTCTACCAAATTGACCCGAAAAAAGATGCTGATGGCTTACATCCTCTCAATTTAGGCGGTTTAGTACGGGGTGAGGACTGTATCCGCAGTTGTACTCCTGCTGGGGTCATGGCACTCCTGAAAGAATATAATATTCCCATAGCCAGTAAGCACGCGGTGGTGGTGGGTCGCAGTATTCTAGTGGGGAAACCTTTAGCTTTAATGTTATTGGAGGAAAACGCTACGGTGACTATTGCTCACTCGCGCACGGAAAATCTGGCAGAAATAACCAGAAGTGCCGATATTTTAGTACCTGCTGTCGGTAAAGCCAATTTAATCACTAAAGATCTGGTAAAACCGGGTGCAGTGGTGGTGGATGTGGGGATTAATCGCGTCGCTGACCGTTTGGTGGGCGATGTGGACTATGCTGGGGTTTTAGAAGTGGCTAGTTATCTTACTCCTGTCCCCGGGGGTGTCGGTCCGATGACGGTGGCAATGTTATTAAAAAATACCTTGTTAAGTTACGAACGCAAGTTATAAATCCGCAGCTACCAGCTATCAGCTGTAGCTGTAGGATGGGTTAGCGGTAGCGTAACCCATCGGGGCGTTGGGTTTCATGCTTCAACCGTTCGGCAAAAGCTCACGGCCGAAGCCCAACCTACGTTCTACGTTCATCTAAACTCCTAAAATTTCTGCAATAGTGAATTCTATTTCTGGAAAGGACTCAAGAAAAATACTTTCACCTCGATAATATTTCTGCATAGCTTGATAACTACCATGCAGAGGATGGCGATAAACTTCTAAACATTCTTCCTTGAGATTTATAATCCAAACCTCTTTAATATTTGCTTCTGCATAAAGAGGGATTTTAGTATAGCGATCATAATCGAGGGTAGAATCAGAAACTTCAATAATTAAATAGATATCTTGAGGACAAGGATAGGCAGCAACATAAAAATCCGATCGAGGTATTAGTAAACTTAAATCTGGTTCTGGTTGAGAATTATTATTTAATCTAATCGGATTTTGCACTCCCAAGAGAATAAGATCGCCAAATTTTCGATAAAATAACTGTGTTAATCTAGCTATACCAGCAGCATGACGGGTTCCCATCGGTGACATTTTGATAATTTCTCCTCGAATTAATTCCACTTTTTCATCGGGTTTGATTATTCCCTCGTTTGCCATTTTTTCGTATTCTTCCACCGTAAATTTACGGGTAATCAGTGATAAAGACATTTTAACTAAACTCCTGCTTTTTCTTTATTCTATCTGGACAGCTTGCCAAGGGGTGACTTATCGGTGTTTAAACCATGAATCGGGGAGATAAACTAACTTTTTGGGTACTTGTACTGATTCTTCGGGAAAAAACAGCGGTTGCTATGGTGACAAAACCGCTAGATCTAACGTCTAGAAAGCTAGGGTAGGATCGAAACTGCCCCAAAAAAGCTACTATAGGTCAGTTGTCGATGTCGAAAAAAATAGCCGTTCCCCTCAGGAACATTAAGTCGAGAAATTTTATGGTTAAGCGAAAACAGCCTTATAGTTTAATTTATCTGCTCACTTTGGTGATCGGTTTAGTGATTGCGATCGCACCTAACGGACAAGCACAAACCCCCGACTCTAACACTCCTGCTAGTGATCCTAACGAATTAAAACCCTTAAATCAAGCCGATAGTGTCCTGAGTCTTCAGGGGGGACAACGTTTAGTGGAAGAAGCGAACGCCGCTATTAATGCCGCTAAATACGATGTCGCTGTGGACAAACTCAATCAAGCGCGCCGGATTTTTAACCAACTATCTAACTATCATCTGCAATTAGCTAATAGTTTCTCAGGAATTGACCCAAAAGTATTCGATTCTCAGCGTCAAAGTGCTTTAAATACCGGACAAATGCGGGATGAAGCCACCTATAAGCTTGCTTTGGTCCATAGGGCGCAAAATCAGCCAGAATTGGCGGTTCCTTTGTTAATTCAGGTGATTCAATCCCAAAACCCCACCAGTGAATTAGGACAAAAAAGCTATCAACAACTCTACGAGATGGGATTTGTCAGCACACCCATCTCCGCACCGACTCCCACCTCCGCAACTCCTAGCAATCCCCCCCCAAAGCAGTGAATTTTATCCCCATTGACGAGCTTTCGGTAACAATGGGACAGAGTATCTTTAAATTGTTTTGAGGAGTTACGATGGTTGACTTTCGTCAAGTAGAAGCGATGATTCAAGAACAAATCCCCGATGCACAGGTGATGATTCGGGATTTAACGGGAGGTGGCGATCATTTGGAAGCGGTGGTTATTTCCGGCGAATTTGCCGGCAAAACCCGCGTTAAACAGCATCAAATGGTTTATGGCGCTTTACAATCGGCACTGGCTACCGAAGCCATCCATGCTTTGGCATTAAAAACCTACACTCCCGACGGTTGGGCAGCAGAAAAATAACAATTATCAGTTATCAGTTATCAGTTATCAGTTATCAGTTATTAGTTATCAGTTATCAGTTATCAGTTATCAGTTATCAGTTATCAGTTATCAGTTATCAGTTATCAGTTATCAGTTATCAGTTATCAGTTATCAGTTATCAGTTATCAGTTATCAGTTATCAGTTATCA
>NZ_JADEXI010000496.1:0-3452 GCF_015207185.1 Microcystis sp. LEGE 08355
ATACTACAAACAAACTTGAGCAAGTTTTAATTAAGATAACTATGAACTTTCGATTGGGCAAAATCTTGATAGCAGGGGTATTAGCGGTACTTTTGCTAGTAACTTCCTGTGCTAAAGCTCCCTCGCAATTTGACCAAGCGCAACAGGAAAGTACCGCTCGCGGGGCGGCGGCAGTGGTGAAAGAATCCACCTCTGGCGGCAGTTTTAATCGGTTTTTCCCGCCTTCTGGGGAGGATACGAGCGCGTCTATACCCAGGAGAAAAAAGGCTTTGCTGAGGCAAAACTGAAGCAAGATGGCAAAGTTGTGGCTATGTTAGCCATATCTGACATCAGCAATAATCCCGCCGCGGCCAATAAATTCCAAGACAGTCAAACCACAATCAAAGGTTTTCCCTCTGTGGAACAGGGTGCAACCGCCAGCGCCGTTTTAGTCAATAATCGCTATCAAGTCAAGGTTTTATCGCGGGAGGCCGATTTTTCTTCCAGCGATCGCCAAGCTTGGTTAGCTAAGTTCGATTTAGATGGTCTAGCAAAATTAAAGTAAGGAGACATCCGTGAGTAAGCCAATTTTTGAACTGGTGGACGAATTACCGACGAATAATCTCACCGTCAAAGTTCTCAAAACCCTTGATTATGTAGTGCCGGGACAGTGGGATAACCTAGTCGGGTTTAAAAATACGATTATCAAAGTCACCGGCGAAACCGACGAAAGCATGATCCAACAGATTGGCGATCGAGCCGTTTGGTTGTTTAATGATAAATCCCAGGGCTATCAACGGGCGCTCTGGCTCTACCAAACCATCGACAGCGCCGATAATGCCCTAGCCGCCGCCTCTCTTGCTAATGCCGTCGGTGGTAAAATTCCCCTCATGGGCGGTTTAATCGAAAAATTAACCCCTGCCCCCGAAAAAGCGCAAACCATCGATCTAACCTTGAAATTAGTGACCGAATTAGTCGCTTTTTGTCAAATTAATGGCATTCCGGGCGATAGTATCGATGATTTCGTCGCTTCTCTGGGAGATTATAGCGGCGAATCCCTGATGCGGATGGCGGCGTTAGTTTGTTTGGATGGTTTAATTCCCCTGGGGGGCAGTTTTATCCGGAAAGTGGAATCGGGCCTCAGCATTCTCACCCCGGAAGAATTAGAATCTAACTCTACTTTCGGCAGTATTAAAGAATTGATTCCGGGGGGAAATACTGCCAGAAAATTAGACTTTATCGGTCAAAGTTTCGACTCCACTAAAGGTTGGATGAGTGGTTTTGTCAGCGAGCGCAGTTTGAGCCAGCAGGGATTATTGAGCAAAATTCAGGGATTTATCGACTTTTCTGCCGATAAATTGGTATATGTCGGTGCATTCCTCGATATGACGACTAATTACTATGAACATACTGGCATTCAAACCCTGGCTCGTCGTTTAATCGAAAGAGCCGTGGCGGAAATTTAAGTGGGTGGGTGGAATTAAATATAAGATGAACGTAGGTTGGGCTTCGGCCGTGAGCTTTTGCCGAACGGTTGAAGCATGAAACCCAACGCCCGCATGGGTTACGCTACCGCTAACCCATCCTACAAATAATTGTGCCTCCCTACTTAGGGTTTGCGGCAAAAAGTTTTTCGTGGGGGCAGGGTGTGGGGTGTGAGGTTTCCTTCCCTACACCCGTTACAGTAGAGCAGGAAGTCGCCTTCCCACCCCCTGCTTCAAAACCGGACTTACGACTTTCGCCGTATCCGGCTCCTGAGTAACTAGGCTACTGTCATTAGTAGAATAATAATGGGAATTATTGTTTCCTTGTCTATTCAACTCTCTTGGCTGTATCCCCACCAGACAAGATTGTTGGTTTTAGGGCGTATATGACCGTTGATTGTTGCTTAGACTTCCTAGTTACCCGCCCTTTGTTAGCATATCTTTGATATTACTCAAAGCCTTGGCTTTTAAGGACATCCTCTCCCTCTATTGACTTGCGGATGGTTTCCTACTGCCCCGAACGGGCAGAGTCAATCAGGGTTACTTCGTTCCCTATAACCATTGGTTGAACAGTATTTGATGATACTGTCCACAACAGAGTAACGGGAATGCCTTACTGATAGTGGTATGAGCTATCAGCCCCAACTCTGTTAACTTTTGTTTCGAGCCTGTCAGCCTTTTGGCTCGTGGGTGTTGACGATGGTTAATTCGTATCTTCGCCCCAGGGCTATCCATAGGTTCTGGCTCAACGGGTTTCTGATTTAGGCTATCAGATACCGCTTTTTTTCCTCGCTCACTACCTCAGATGTACCAAGTCTAAAGCAGCAGGAAATGCCGTCACTCTAGGCATCTAGAGGACAGGACTAAGGTTATTACTAACCCGCACCTGTAAGGTTATAAAGTTATCAAGGTACTACATTTACCAAGCGGCTAATCCTCTAAACGTCTTACTGTCTAGTTTCTAGCCAACGAATCGCACCACACCCTACACCCTCTTTCAAGTCGGTCGTCAGCAAGAATTGCCAGAATTACATTTCTTAAGACAGATGACAGAATTTATGTCCGACTGCTTAATGGTATAATCAACCCCTAATCCCACTTTAAAAACCCACTGCCCACTCTCCTAAGGATTTAGTATAATATCCCCTCCTTAGTCCCTCAAGGCCATGAATCAGGCACAACTTATCCATGCCGCTAAACAGCAAGAGCCAGCCGCAATTATCGCCCTACTTAACCAAAGTCTCTTAACCAGAAAAATAGAGGTTGTTGAAGCCACCTCGCAAGAAAATGTCCTGACTCTAAAAGTTCAATCCAAAAATATACCTAATCAACACAAGTTATTACCTTTTTTGTCGGCAGAAATCAAAAGCTTGGGCATCGATGGATTAGAACAAGTGATCGTTTACGGTATGACCGAGGCATCCGATATCCCCGCTTGGCAAGAATCTATAACCCTGAGTCAAGATGATTTAATCGTCAATCGTGTCACCAAATTAAACTCTTTGCCGATAATAACCGCAGAAATCGCCGAAAATGACCGAGAAGATGCCCCAGAAGCTTTGGAAGACTCTGAAACAACCGAAGAAAAAGCCCTAGAGAAACCGGAGGAGTTCACTGAAGCTGCTGAGAATATTGTGGCCACTGGTGAGCGATTTTCCCCATCTCATCGGAGACACTCCCCTTTTCCCCTCAGTATAATTTTGCCTTACCTAGCGATCGGTTTTGGTGCTGGAATTATTATAGGTGCTTACTTTGGCTATCAAAAAGCAGTGAGTGAAATGCCCGCACAACCCGGAGCGATCGAACAAACCCGATAAATTTTCCTGTCCCCAACCTGATATGATCGAAATTGGCGATCTTACGATTAAGACCAATGCAAAATTTTCCTATCTCCAAACCCCAATGATTTAGGGCTTTTTTACTTGGGAATTTGTCGTTAAGGACAGCAGCAACAGTTTATTTTTTATCTTTAGCCCCGCATATCCAACC
>NZ_JADEXI010000497.1:0-3451 GCF_015207185.1 Microcystis sp. LEGE 08355
CTTTTGTGGTTTCTTTTGTGGTGGATTGGGAGGGTTTGAGTTTGCGCTTGAGGGTTGAAGCTGCGCCGAGAGTACCGAGGGCAACCAGTCCAAGAAGGGAATTGGGTTCGGGAACCGCTTTCATCGTCAGTGGCCCAGCTTTGACTAGACTACCTTCCATGGGTGTTAACTCAAGGAAGATGGGTTTGACGCTTGAAGACCCAGCCGAGCCAAAATAGTATTTATCGGGGGGTGTGGGAGCAGGGAAAATGAATTGGCCTGGTGCTGGCACGAAGGGCAGCACCTGCTCTCCAGGGGTGATCCCCGGCTCCACCCCACCTACACCACCAAAGGCAAAGAGAAAGGTGGGCAAGTCATCGGCCGGGGTGTTCTTCCACCTCCACCAAAAGTCGAGTGCAAATTCGTCAAGTAATGGCAAACCTATTGATAGATCAACTGGCTCCTCTGGAGCAACCGGCTCCTCTGATAGATCAACCGGCTCCTCTGATAGATCAACCGGCTCCTCTGATAGATCAACCGGCTCCTCGGGAGCAACCGGCTCCTCTGGTGGGATATAGCTTGAATTCGTGGACTGACCGAACGACCATACATCCGGCTTAAGCTTCTCTATCGCGGCTTGGGCATCGGCGAGATTGGCAGCCGCTCCATAGAAGATATTGAAGGTGCGGGACTCACCCGGGGCCAGATCACCAAAGGCAAAATCAAAGACGGAACCTTGGTCTGCCGGTCCTTTTTGGAAGAAATCAACATTGATGAAATTTCCACCCGCGTAAGTGCGCGGATCGGAGGAGGCAAAGCCGTTGTTGCTGGCAAAGCGCACCTTGCCACCGGCGGATTCAAGATTGCTTTCCACCCCAAAGTGGCTCACATACTCATTAAACTCAGTGGCTGGCACATCCCAATCCATCACGCGGCGATAAACCACATCAGTAACTGTTTCCGTGCCGCTGTTTGTGATGGTGACGTTGCCTTGAAACACATTGGGGACTAAGGAAACACCGTAGAAGTGCCCAATGTCAACGGGATAGTCGGCCAATTGAATGAAAGAGGAGGCTGTTGTGGTCGTGGAACCAAAAGTCCCGCCCTTCAGCCCGCCGCTGCCTGAAGATTGATTCACCCAACCAGCCACGCGGCTGCCAAACGGATCAGTGACAGCCACGCCCCATCCTTCACAGAGACAACCTGGGGAGGTGGCATCCCGCCAGGTTCCATCGGGGAAGCGATAGGATAAGCCTGTCGCCCCTGCATTGACAGGACTGAAGCCTAATGGATCTGAAAAATTCAGATGGCCGGCATCATTCACGCCAAGAGCGACGGAGGCCAGAGATGGATCGGCATTGTTAAAGATTACCGCCCCTACCTCTGCCTGAGCCACTTGCGGTGACAAGGCATTAAGAGCAGTCGCCAGTCCAAGTGCCGCGCCTGCAAGCAACGAATTAGACAAGTTCTTAATATTCATGAGAAACTAAAGGATTTTTGCAAGTGGGAACGCTACCCTCGCAGCTTGGGCAGCCAGCTTATGCAGGGAAGATATTGAAATTTTGCCCCCCCTCCCAACTATATCCTAACAATAGATATAATTTTTAATAAATCTTTACATTCCTCTCTCCGACCAGCGACTCACCAAGACTTTATGCTCTTGTTGCCAGAAGACTCTATCGGTCTATACCGTTTTTAAATGTACGAATCAAGGGTCAGCAGGCAGGCACGGATTCCCATTATACAAAAAGTATAGGGCAAGTCTCCGATTTTGTCAAGAGTTTTGGCAAAAAAAAATCGCCTCTGGGAGGCGGGGGTGAAAGGTATCACCCTGGAGAAATATTAAACGCCAAAAGACTTACCACAGCCGCAGGTTTGACTGGCGTTGGGATTAGTGAATTGGAAACCACCGCCGATCATCGCGTTGCTGTAATCTAACATGAGACCGTAGAGATAGAGCAGACTTTTTTTATCAGAGACAATTTTAAAGCCATCGTAATCGAAAACCTCATCTTGGGGGCCAATATTGCTAGGATGCTCAAAATCCATCATATAGGACATTCCCGAACAACCACCTTGACGCACACCCACGCGCAGACATAAATCCTGGCCCTGTTGCTCTTTGAGCGTGGTAAGGTGTTTGAGGGCAGCCTCACTGAGTAAAATTCCTTTTCCTTGAATCTGAGTAGCTTGTGTCATCTTTAGCAGGAACTCCTAAACGCAGTTGAAGGGGACATATAAAACTTTACCTTCTCCTATCCATCTTAACGATAGTTGAGGGCTGATGACCGAATTACTTCTTACTTTTCCCGGTCTCGCAGGGGTTATAGAGCAAAAAGAAGCAAAAAACTGGGATTATTAATTAAATATGGTTGCCAGAGACGACTAGGTTCTTGAAACAAATCATAGAGCCATTCTCAGCCGATTTTCATCACCCAACCCTGGGAGGATGATAATCAAATCAGGAAAACGCTGCCTTGGAGATGCCGAAAAAGCAGCCAGAAAAGAGCAAAAGAAATTCACTTTTCTAAGCGGAGATTAGCGCCGCTGCTATCGGTGCGATAAACCCAAGTTTTTTGCTTATCAGTCAGAACAATTCGCCATCCTTGCACCAATGCTTGAGTACAGAATTCTCCCGGTTTAGCTAATCCTAAACAACCATCGGGCCAGGTTTGTGGTTGTGTTGCTTGAATTTGCAAGCGATTAACGGATATATTGGTTTTCCGACTCAAATCTTGACGGGTAGCGGCGATAACCGAATTAGGTGGCTCAGGAGATGCTAAACTGGGTGGCGCTAAGAGGAGAGAAAGCAGACTCCCTAGGATTAAAATAGCAGTTGAGTCCTGAACGATTCTCGTTTTACCGATTTGTCCTGGCTGGCTTTGGCTAAAATTTTTTCTAGATATCATCTTTAGTGCTGCCTCTTTCCGGGGGGGTGATAGTCCGAGGGAATCCTCCTGTTTATAACCAGTGTAACCGATACTATGTTCCTGCTCTGGTTTTCGAGCAGCGGCAGCAGTCAATGTCGGTTTTCGTTGTCATCTTCTGAAGACTTCCGTCTCTTTAAGTGGCGATGGCGATTAGAATAGATGAGGATGAACTATCTTAGATGGATGGACTTATGTTATCTTTTTTCCTCCGTTGGTTGATTACCGCCGTCTCTTTATTGATTACAGCGCGAATAGTACCCGGTATAGAAATTAAAGATTTTACCGTGGCTTTGATAGCTGCTGTCGCTTTGGGTTTAATTAATGCTATTATTAGACCCCTGTTGATTCTTTTTACCCTGCCTTTAACTATTTTAACCCTAGGGTTATTTATTTTTGTGGTCAATGCCATTTCCTTTTCTTTAGCCTCCTATTTTATCAGTGGCTTTGAGGTAAAATCATTTTTTGCCGCTCTATTCGGTTCGATTGTGGTTTCGATCATTTCAGGAGTTCTCAATGGTTTTTTTGTTGAATAAAGTGACCAA
>NZ_JADEXI010000498.1:0-3446 GCF_015207185.1 Microcystis sp. LEGE 08355
CCTCACTTACAAGGTTATGAAGTTGTCATCTGCTGAGGATTAAAGTGCGTACTCAACCCAGTTAGGGTTACTCAACAGAGGCCAGTCATCCCCCTATTTCTAGGTTTCGACTGAACGAATCGCACTTGATAGCGGCGTTAATATCTCTATCTTCTACATAGCCACAATCGGGACAAATATGGGTTCTCGTAGATAGAGATTTAGGGACTTTTTGACCACAATTAGAACAATTTTGACTCGTGTTATGGGGGGGCTACTGCTACTGTAGCCTTACCATATTTAAAACCAAAATATTCTAACCATTGCCGAAAAGTTGACCAAGCAACATCATTGATAGATTTAGCTAGTCTAGAGTTTTTTACCATGCCTTGAATATTTAAGTTGACCTGAGCGATGAAATCGTTAGATTTAATGACGCGCAATGCCTCTTTTTCGACAAAGCCTTTACGTTGCCTACTTACTCTTAAATGCTTTCTAGCATATCTCTTTCTAGCTTTTTGGTAGTTGTTTGATTGGGGTTGACCTTTTCTAAACTTTTTAACCCCCCCAACCCCCCCGACGTCGGGGGGGCAAGGGGGGGGTCAGACGATTTAATCTTTTTTCCGCCTTACGATAGTATTGCGGTATCTCTACCGTTTCTCCATCACTGTTAGCGTAGAAAACTTTTAAACCTACATCCAATCCCACACATCTTTTAGTTGGTTCTAGGGGTTTAGCATATTCCCGAATATCAACGCTGAGACAGAATTGGACATAATAACCATCTGCTCGTTTAACAATCCTAACTCGTTTAATTTGGTCTAGAGGGTAAAAGTTTAGGTCGGGAGCAAGTCAGTTTTGTCAGAACATAAATACTATTCAATAGCTAAAGACTGTTATTTAGGTAAGCACAGCGGTGTTTAAGCACTTGAGGGATATTTTCTTCATTCCACTGGGCTCCAGAAATTTTCAGTCGTCGGTCAATCTGTTTAACCGTGGATTCAACGGCTCCCGAAGCAATAGAGCAAATCTCTTCTTGTTGATAGTAATTATAATTAACAATTCGATGACGATGAATCTCTAAATAACGACAGAAATTCTCAGCTCGTTCGTTTTTTAAAGGAGAGATTAATGCTATTGTTTCCTCAATTTTGCCCTGCCATAATAAACTTTCTGCTTTTTTCAATCTCTTGACTGAACCGCCGACTTTATGAAGATTTTCTACCAAATGAAACCAGTCAAGTATTTCTCTTTTTTCTCCTGGACAATCCCAGTTTTTCACAATTTTCCAAATACCGGGATGTCCGTCTCCCAAACAGGTAAGGGGGTCAGATAAAGGTTGTTGATTAACCCAATATATTAACGATTCATTCTCTCCAAACCAAGCTTTTCTTAGGAAAGTATCAACACAGATTGCTTGATAATCTTTCCAGATACAAGCCTCTCCCTTAGTTTCGGTTCTTAAGCGCACTTTTCCTCCATCTAGACTAATTTCTTGAACGGGGTTTCCTGATTCTTCTTCGGCAAATTGGTGGCGATGGACTAATCGTTGTTGAGTCCTAGCCGAGACCTTCATCCCTGTATAAAATTGAATATCTCTGGCGGCATTTTCATAAGAAACATTGGCACTAGCTCTTAAACAACAGCGTTCTAAGTAAGGACTAATTTGGTTATTACGAGGAATATTTAAACGGATTGCTTGTTTTTCTGTCAGGCATAATTCTCCGATGATGCTTTTTATTTTTCTCGGTCTCCCGGCTTGAGTTCCTGTCGTTTTTGTGACAAAAAAAAATCCTAGTTTCGGAGTTATATATTTTAAGGTCTGTTCTCTTATTGTCGTCTCTATTCCCTCTAAAGTTTGGATTTTTTCAGCCTCAGCTTCCTGATGAAGAATCTTGGCTATCGCTTGAATATGTTGGTTAAGTTCTTGTTGTTGCTCTGGAGTCATTTTTGTCTTTTCCCTACTCTTTTCTCTATCCCATACCCAATTGATGCTTTTGTCAAGTAGTTTATTTGTTCTTCAGCTTTGACTTGCTCCCGTTTAGGTCTCTGGTTCCTTTTAGTTTAACCGTGCCAATGTTTTTCTTATCTGTGAAAGTTATTTTCTTTCTATCTTCTGATAGTTTCCACCCAGAGTTTTTATATTCCACAGAACGATTATTTTTCTGAAACTTAGGATAACCCTTTTTACCTTTAACCTTTTTCTTACAATTGTCATAGAAACGAGCAATAGCTGACCAAGCTCGTTCGACCGATGCTTGTCTGTCCGTAGAATTTAGAGTATCGACAAACTTGAACTGCTTGGCGAGAACCGCACAATATTTATTGAGAGAATATTTATCGATTTTGTCTTCTCTCTTGGCATCCATCCAAAGCCTTAAAGCCTTATTACGGATGAATTGTACTGTACGAATAGCTTCATCAATGGCAGAACACTGACTTGGTTTGACCACGGCTTTCATTTCTAAGACAATCATTGTTTATCGACCTCAAACAACTTATTTTAAGTTAACCTGTAGAGCATCGGATTGTCAAGATTTCAGTTGACATTGAGCTTTTACATTGAGCTTTTACATTGAGCCTTTACATTGAAGCCCCTCGAAATGTGTCGAAATGTGTCGAAATGTCGTGCTTCGTGTCACTGAGCTTGTCGAAGTGCTGTTTTATACTGGTCGGGGTTTCATCCCGTCGCGCTCAAGCAAGGGTCTTCACCCCGACATCTGTGATAAACTGTTGCTTGTCTTGAAATATATAATAAGGAAGACACAATTATGGCTCTCCAATTGGGTGATATCGTTCCAGATTTTACACAAGATTCTAGTGAAGGTCCGATTTCTTTTCATCAGTGGGTAGGAGATAGCTGGGTAGTGCTGTTCTCCCACCCAGCTGATTACACCCCCGTTTGTACCACGGAATTAGGTACGGTGGCTAGTCTTAAGTCAGAATTTGAGCGACGTAATGTGAAAGTGATCGCTTTGAGTGTGGATAGTGCCGAATCCCATCGGGGTTGGATTAATGACATCAACGAAACTCAAAACACTACCGTTAACTATCCGATTATCGCCGATGGCGATCGCAAAGTGTCCGATCTCTACGGCATGATTCACCCCAATTCCCTCAATAATCTGACGGTACGTTCGGTGTTTATTATCGATCCCAACAAAAAATTACGTTTAACTATTACCTATCCTGCCAGCACGGGACGCAATTTTAACGAGATCCTGCGCGTGATCGACTCGTTGCAGCTCACCGATAATTATCAAGTGGCTACCCCCGCTAACTGGACCGACGGTGGCGATTGTGTGGTGGTTCCCTCTATTCCCACTGAAGAAGCTCGCAGCAAATTCCCCAAAGGAGTTGAAGAAATTAAACCCTATCTACGCATGACTCCCCAACCTAATAAGTAATTAGAGTCTGCTGAAAAAGTTTTTCGTGGGGGCAGGGTGTGGCCCCCCAACCCCCACCCC
>NZ_JADEXI010000499.1:0-3440 GCF_015207185.1 Microcystis sp. LEGE 08355
GATGGTGGTTATCCGAAAAATTTAGGCACGGTGTTAAATGCCCCCGATATTTCGGTGATTAAGGGCGGCATTGTCGAGCATTCCCTCGATATTGACTGGAAAATTATGAAAATCGTTAATATGGATATTCCCTCTCGTCAAATGTTTGCCTGTTTTGCCGAGGCGATTTTATTAGAGTTGGAGGGTTGGCAAACTAATTTTTCCTGGGGACGCAATCAAATTACCGTCCCTAAAATGGAACAAATCGGCGCAGCTTCCCGCAAACACGGGTTTCAACCTTTGTTATTTTAATTAATATCCCCAACCCCCCCCCACCGACCACGGAATTAGAAGTTTTAGGCGACAAATAATTAGGAGTGAGTGCTTGACTTTGCCGGCGGCTTGGGTTATGATTGTCTTATAATGGGATGTTTGTGTTTATAGCAGACTGCTTAGATTCCCATTATGAATAAACTCTTTTAAAAATATTATCCCAAAATCTGCCGACAAAAGCAAGCAAAATTTTGCCATCAATTGTTAAGTTTTGTTAAGAAAAATCCTAAGAGTGGCAAGGAAGAGAACTTCCTTAGCTGATCAGTCCGATATCCTTGATAGTTTCTCATGACTTTTGGGGGAATTATAGAAGTGTGGGCCTGATTTTTAGCCTTCTAGCAAAGACGACAAAACCATTAAACCCTATGAAAACTTGGTTAGAAGATCGCGGTATTTTACCCGCTTACGGTGGTGGGGTAATCATTGGCATTACCCTCTGTTTTTTCGGAGCGGCGACCAATACCATGGCGGGATGGTTGTATGCTATCTCTGGCACGACGATCGCTGTTTTAATTTTATCGATAATTCTACCCCGTCGTTCCCTTCTTCCCCTGAAAGTGCGTCGTCTTGCCATTGTACCCGTAAGTGCGGGAGACGATCTTAGTATTAGCCTAGAGATAGAAAATACTAGCAATCAGCCGATAAATCTGTTAGAAGTGACAGATATGCTGCCAATTGTTCTCGATCAGCCAAAAATAACCCCAATAGAAGCGATTGCCCCCAAAAGTAGCCATCGTTGGACCTATTATTTACCCACCAGTAAACGGGGCGTTTATCACTGGCAAGAAGTACAATTAAGAACAGCGGCCCCTCTGGGTTTATTTTGGTGTCGTCGTTGTCAGCAAGCGGCGGCTAAAGCTTTAGTTTATCCGCAAATTTTACCCTTACAACAATGTCCCCTGATCGATTCCCTCGGTCAAGAGGTAGCACAAAAATTAGAAAATAATCGCTATTATCAAAGGGCTAGTCAAGGACTGACCCGAAACCTGAGACAATATCGCCGGGGTGATTCTACCCGTTTAATTCACTGGAAAACTAGCGCCCGTTTGGGAGAATTGCAAATTCGGGAATTAGAAGTGTTAACGGGAGGACAGGAAGTGATTATCTGTCTCGATACCCTCTGTGATTGGCAAGAAGACAGTTTTGAACGGGCGATTATTGCCGCTGCTTCCCTCTATTTTTATGCCCATCGTCGGCAATTAAATGTGAAACTCTGGACGGGTGAAACGGGTTTAATTCAGGGGGAAAGGGTCATTTTAGAAACTTTAGCCAGTATAGATGCAAAAGCTAGTCAAAAAAATGCTAATCTGCCTAATTTACCGCTAATTTGGTTGACAAGTAACCTCAATTCCATCGAACAACTCACCCCCGGCAGCCGTTGGTTATTTTTCCTCGCTGCCGATTCTAGGGAGAGTCCTTCACTCTTAATCCGACAGTTTAGCGGATTGGCGATCGAACCGGAAACTTCTCTACAACAACAATTGCAAAAACCCCCTCGTTGAGAAAATTTCTGTTCCCAGTCTAGATTGAGAGGAAATTCTCCAGAAAAAAATACCGGTATCCCCGAAAAAGATGTTATGATAGAAAAGACTCGGACTCATGCGATCACAACGCCTTAACCTTGTCAGGACCGGAAGGTAGCAGCAATACGGGATGCTTGTGACTGGCGTGATCTCCGGGTCTTTTTGTTGCCTGTGACGGTCGCTGTTGTGAACGCTTTCAAAACTTTTCGATCGCTTACTGGCGAAACTCGTCGTCAACTACTGATCCTCTTCGTCACGGCGCTGTTTTTCTGGATAAGTATCACCACTCTCGTCCCCACTCTCCCCACCTATATTAAATTACTAGGCGGTAGCAAACAAGATATCGGTTTTGTCATGGGGGCCTTTGCCATCGGTTTAATTTTATCGCGCAGTTGGTTAGGCAATCTAGTCGATCGCCGCAGTCGCAAATTAGTGGTTTTATTTGGAACTATTGTCGCCGCTACCGCACCCCTCGGTTATCTATTTTTTCGCGATCTTTCCTCTTTATTCGCCGTCCGCGCCTACCATGGCCTCAGTATCGCTGCTTTTACCACTGGTTACAGTACCCTAGTGGTGGATTTTTCCCCCGTTCGTCAACGGGGGGAGATAATTGGTTATATGAGCTTAACTGCACCCCTAGGCATGGGAATCGGTCCGGCTTTAGGCAGTTATCTCTACGAATCGATCGGTTATGACGGTTTATTTCTAGTTTCTGCCACTTCAGGAGCGATCGCCTTTCTCTTGGGTTTCTCCATTCAAGAACCGGACTTCAAGAAAAAATTAGCCGAAATGAAGGCAGAAAATCAGACAATTGAGCGCAGTTTCTGGGCATTATGTCAAGAGCGGGCTTTTTTAGTCCCCACCCTAGTTTTTCTACTGGTCGGTACTTTATTCGGCGGTTTAGTCGCTTTTTTACCCCTGTTTCTCCTCGAAAACCAACTTCCTTTCAGTGCCGGTCTATTCTACAGTTGTGCGGCAGTATCGGGCGTAATCGGACGGATTTTGTCGGGAGGAGCCAGTGATCGCTATGGACGGGGTTTATTCATCACTATTAGCGTTTTTTGCTATGGTTTATCCATGTTGGTTCTATCCTCTGCCCGATCTCCTTCCGATTTAATTTTAGCCGCTATCCTCGAAGGTACGGGAGGGGGGATTTTATTCCCTATGTTACTGGCTTTAATCTCCGATCGCTCTGGGCCCCAAGAACGCGGCCGGGCCTATTCTATCTGCATCGGCGGTTTTGATGTGGGAACAGCCTTAGCCGGTCCAATTCTGGGGGTTTTAGCAATTTCCTACGAAACTATGTTTAGTTTATCGTCAGGATTAGCTGTTATTGCTCTCTTTCTCTTTTTTACTCTCTCTAACCCCACTATATTCCATTCTTTTCTCTTCGCTTTCGGTTTAGAAAAAGATCGTTATGCTCTGCGCGGACAATTACAATAAAGCTTACTGAAAAAGTTTTTCCTAGGGCAGGGTTATTTAATAGATTTGAGGTGGAAAATTATCGGGAATATCTAATTCAAATACTTGGTCATGAATCCGAGCCACATAAAGCCCTTCTTGCAGAATTTTTTCCCGTAATTCCGGGGATAAATCAACCGCCGC
>NZ_JADEXI010000500.1:0-3424 GCF_015207185.1 Microcystis sp. LEGE 08355
CACACACACAGGTTTTCTATTATACCCCTTTAAAACCCGTGTCAAGGGCTGCGCGAGTGGCGATAGTGGTGCTACGCGGGTTTTTTATCTGGGGACACCCCAGACCCCGATCGCCACCCTTGACACTGGCCTCATCGAAGAAAACAAAGACAAACGAAGGGGTAGGAAGAACCTGTTGTGTGTGTTTGTTTTGGGAGGTGTCCCGTGTTTTGTGTTGCTGTTTCTTCGGCTCTGTCTTGTCCGGTCGTTGGTTTTTCGGGGTCGCGTTCGGTCGTTCCTGCGGTCTTGGGTTCGGTGCTGTCTGGTCTGCCGGCGGGTGCTGTGGTGCTGGTCGGTTGCGCTCGCGGTGTGGACGGTGCGGTGCGTGCTTCGGTTCCGGGTTGTCGGGTGTTTCGCGTGTCGGGTTCGGGTCGGTCGGCGTTCGCTGGTCGGTCGGTGCGGTTCGTGCGGGCTTTGGCGGCTGAGGGCGGTGTCCTGTTCTCGTTTCCGGGTCGCGCTTGTCCGGCGGGGTTGGTTCCTTCGGCTGACTCGCGCTCTTGTTTCTGCGGGTTGGGTTCGGGTTCTTGGGCTTCTCTGGCGCTGGCGTTGGGGTTGGGTGTTCCCTGTTGCGTTTGGTTGCCGGCGGGTGTCTCGGTTCCGGCTGATTGGGGCTTGATTTCGGTCGGTTCGGGCTGGTGGGTGTCTCTGCCGTTCTAGCGCTTTCTTTCTGCCTCGGCTTTCGGTCGGGGCTTTTTTTTTGGCGGTGAACCGACAAAATACGATCGCCAGATAGCAGCGAAAATCACCCTCAAACATAACGACCAGAACGCTCACAATAAGTTAACCTCTTGAATCCGATCGATCTAAAAAACGCTCACAATAAGTTAACCTCTTGAATCCGATCGATCTAAAAGCGGTTCTCCCTTCGGTCGGTTGTTTATGTGGGGAAGTATCCCCACACCCCTCTGCTACGAAGGTGCTGATCGCGGTTTCTTTGTCCCCCCCTCCCGTCCCCCCCAGGGGGGAAGCCTTCTCTCAGCAATCCTATTTTAACTACGGGGTCAAGGGTGGTTATTTTCGTAAGGAAATAGGCTTTTTGAAGAACTTCTAAGGTTTCACGGTTTTCTAAGCAAACAGGCTTTCCCAAGAATTTCTAAGCTCGTTCCTCGCTAAGAAATTCTACCGGAAACCGTGTTCGCTAAGAAAACGCGTGACCAGTTCCTTAACCTAAGAAGTTCTAAATCAAAAACCGTATTCCCTAACGAAAATATACCATTCCATCTGACGATGGAACGGCGGAAAAGCGGAAAAAGTTTTTTTTTTTTTTATTCCGCCGCCCTTGACTCCCTACGTTAAGAAAAAAGTAGCTAAGAGAGAAAATATTTAGGAGGTATCGGCTATGTTTGAAGTCATTAACGGTAAAAATAGCGGGTTTTTAGGTAACTCGAAAATCTATATCGGTCGAGCTAATAAATCGTATTTATTGAAGGGTAGCGTTTTGCAGAATCGCTTTGTAATCGGGCAGGACGGTAATCGCGAGGAAGTGGTTGTGAAGTATCGGCAATGGCTTTGGCAGGAAGTGCAAAAACGCGGCGAGGTTTTTGATGAGTTAGTTCGGATTGCGGAACGAGTTAAAAAAGGAGAAACGGTGCAGTTAGCTTGCTGGTGCAAACCGTTAAAGTGTCATGGAGATGTGGTGAAATCTTGCGTTGAATGGATGATCAAGGAGGGCATAGTTTGAAAGAAAAGGAAAGAAAAAAAAAGAACAAATAACTATGCGATGAAAACAAACAGGAGGTCACGATTATGACATTCATTAACCCCAAAGAACTAGGACTGTACGCACCGAAAACTAACGAGCGAGTCAAGCTGGCCGCAGAAGCGCAGAAATTTATCAATCAAGCGCTCTATGACTACAAGCAACTCTTCTACGGATTGCGCTTGATTGCTTGGCACGAACGGGATAAACGGGCAATTTTCTATGAAGCGCTAACGAAAGGTGAACTCGATCAGTTTAAGGTCGCACCGGGTCATCGCGCTTCCGATGGTTCCTATACCAAAGACGAATGGGATTATGATCGTCTCAACGCCTATATGTGGAACCGGTTCCGCGAGCGTTTCGATGCCGCATTCGATCTCGAAAAGATCGCCGAACTCAAAACCCTTAAGGATATCAAACAGGCAACCGATGAATTATTGGAATTTGCACTCACCAATTGGAAAAGCGCGATCTTGGGGGACGACAAACACCAAGACGAACCCCGCGTCGAACCGATCGGTAAGGGTGTCACTAGCTGTAAGTTGGAGTACGAGGGCATCATAATCGAAGGAAGTTTTCGGTCGGAAGAACGCATCCTCACCCTCCGCACTCAAGGTCTTCCCGAAGTCATCATCCGGCAAGTGCGAGGGGAGACCAGCTGGAAGGGCGACATCCACTTCGATCCCTTCGGGCAAGTAGTGGTAATGAACTCTAAAAAAGCGGAGCTATTCAGCCAAGTTCTAGCTCTAGCCGCTCGCTTGAATCTCGGTATCAAAGAGTTTATGGACGACCCAGAAGGTTTTCTCGGCATCGAATCAACGAAGAGCCGTCAACGCGCCCGACAACGGGTCAAAGAGCGCCTTTTGGAAATCAACCAAAACCACTACGAACGGCGCAAGATGGAAACGGAGGGTCAACTCGTCACCCGTCGCCTCAACGATGAGATCGACGCAACGACCGACAGCGACGAACCTAAGTTCAAGGAGCCTCAGAAATCTCCTAAGACTCCCATTAAATCAGGCAAGCGCAAAACCGACCGAAAACGGGAAGCCGAGGAGTGGCTGAAAAATAATCCTGAATTCTTGGATGATGTGGATGCCCAGATCGGTATCACGAGCATTCACACCTAGGTTTCCTTAATAGGATTGGAGGGGAGTGGAAGTCCTCTCCAATCCATCATACTGAAAAAACCATGCGAACCGCTATCTTTTTCTGGCAAGATGCCGAACAAATACCTATTCTCAAGTCTCTTATCGAGGAGGCTCTTCACCTCGGTTATAGCCGTTTCCTGACGACCCTGTTCCTAGAAAACGATCAAGGTCTGGTCTTCTCGATCGAGGCTGAATCGATCGATGACTTTCCCCTCGATAATCTTTTCCGCGCTGACCGCGTACTGCTCGTTGACGAGCCACTACTTTGGTTATGCGATCGAGGTGAGCGGGTCTTCGCAGTTTGGGACGGCAGCGAGGACGAAACGCTTACCTGTCTCGGTTTCCTCAAAGCTTGGGGTCTGCCAGGTAATTATGTCAACCCCTACCGTACTTTCATCCTCGAAACCATCTAACGCTTATCCCCGGTCGCTCCGGGGTTTTTCTTTCCTACTCCCCGATTTGCTCACTCGTCGGACGGGGGGGTTATCCTTGATCATCGAGCATCTACCAGCGATTACCCCCGCCTCTCCTCGCT
>NZ_JADEXI010000501.1:0-3389 GCF_015207185.1 Microcystis sp. LEGE 08355
GCTGGGGGGGAATTGCGGCGACAATTGCCTCGATTACCTTACCGACTGGAACAATTTCTAAGCCCACATCTTCGGGATAAACTTGACCTCTGGGGACAATTGCCCGTTTAAAGCCTAATTTCGCCGCTTCTTTTAATCTTAGTTCCATTTGCGACACCAAGCGCACTTGTCCGCCTAATCCCACTTCCCCGATTAAGACTGTGCGCGGATCCACGACTCGATCGCGAAAACTAGCGACAACAGCGATCGCAACTCCCAAATCCGCCGCCGGTTCTTCCACTCCCAACCCTCCCGCGGAGGCAACATAGGCATCTAATTTCGATAAAGGAATGCCGACGCGCTTTTCTAAAACGGCGAGAATTTGCTGTAATCGGTTGTATTCTATGCCAGTAGTCGATCTTCGGGGGGAAGCATAACTGGTAGGGCTAACTAATGCCTGTAACTCCACCACAATCGGGCGTGTACCTTCACAGGCTACCACCGTCGCCGTACCCGGGGAAAATTCGTCGCGATTGCCTAAAAACAATTCTGAGGGGTTTTCCACTTCCACCAAACCGTGGTCCACCATCTCGAAAATACCGATCTCATGGGTTGCTCCAAAACGGTTTTTCACAGATCTTAAGAGACGATGGGAGGCATAGCGATCGCCTTCAAAATATAACACCGTATCGACCAAATGTTCCAAAACTCGCGGACCGGCGATCGCCCCTTCTTTAGTCACATGACCGACAATTAATAAAGTAATATTCTCCCGTTTTGCCACCTGCATCAAGGCGGAGGTACATTCGCGAACTTGGGCGACGGATCCCGGTGCGGAAGTTAACGCCCCAAAATAAAGAGTTTGAATACTGTCAATTACCGCCACCTGTGGGCGTAGAGATTCTAATTCCCGCAAAATTTCCTCTAAATCGGTTTCTGGCAGAACATAGAGATGATTATCGAGTTCTGAGGTTGATTCAGAGGCTTTGTTCTCCTTGCCATTGCCATTATTTTCCGACTCCACGGGAACCACTCCCACCCCTAAACGGGCAGCCCGCAGTTTAATCTGTTGTCCCGATTCTTCGGCGGAAACGTAGAGGATGCGCGGTAATCTTTGGGCGAGTTGGTTGGTAACTTGCAGTAAAAGCGTCGATTTGCCGATACCCGGATCGCCGCCAATTAGTACAAGAGAACCAGGGACAATGCCACCACCGAGAACGCGATCGAATTCCCCGTAACCAGAGGGAAAACGTTCCTGTTCATACTGGGTAATTTCCGAGAAGCGCACCGAGATCCGCGGTTGCGGGTTGCGTTGCCCTTTGCCGTTATTTGGGCGACTATTTTGCCATCCTGGGCGATTTACCGCCGGATTATTGCCACCAGCCATCACTTGTTCTTCTAGCGTCCCGTAGGTGTCACAACTGGGGCATTTTCCCAACCATTGGGGAGATTCCGCCCCACAAGCGCTACAGATATATATTGTTCGCGATTTCGCCATGTTTTTTAAGAAAAGTTGAAGAAAAGTGGTTTGAGGATCAATTCTCTTGTCAAATTTAATTAAGTATGATAGAGGGAAAGGAAGATCCTAAAGTTATTGATAATTGCCATAAAAGAAATAAAATAAGAAATTTAGGCTTAATGATAACGGCCAAAGGATATTCTATAAACAGGAACGCTCGTTATTTAACTTTAAAATTCATCACACTATTTAACGAAGGAGTGTTAAGTCAGTTGGAGAACCAGAAGGAAAAAATTCTCGTTGTTGATGATGAAGCCAGCATCCGTCGTATCTTAGAGACTCGTTTGTCGATGATTGGTTATGAAGTCGTCACCGCCGCCGACGGAGAGGAAGCTTTAGAAACCTTCCGCACCGCCGAACCCGATTTAGTGGTTTTGGATGTGATGATGCCGAAATTAGACGGTTACGGTGTCTGTCAGGAACTCCGCAAAGAATCGGATATTCCTATCATTATGTTAACCGCTTTGGGCGATGTGGCCGATCGAATTACCGGGCTAGAATTGGGCGCGGATGACTATGTAGTTAAACCTTTTTCTCCCAAAGAACTCGAGGCGCGGATTCGTTCGGTGTTGCGTCGGGTAGAGAAAAATGGCGCTCCGGGGATTCCTAGTTCCGGTGTGATTCATATCGGTTCCATTAAAATCGATACCAATAAACGCCAAGTTTATAAGGGGGATGAACGCATCCGTCTGACTGGTATGGAATTTAGTTTACTGGAATTATTGGTCAGTCGCTCGGGAGAAGCTTTTTCCCGCTCGGAAATCCTTCAGGAAGTTTGGGGTTATACCCCCGAACGTCATGTGGATACGCGGGTGGTAGATGTGCATATTTCCCGTTTACGAGCCAAATTAGAGGATGATCCCAGCAATCCTGAGTTAATTCTCACCGCTAGAGGTACAGGCTATCTTTTTCAACGTATTCTAGAACCAGACGAGGAATAGTTCTCAGCTATGGCACAAGCTGATCCCAATCGTATTTTAAGACTGTTACCCCTGTTCGCCGGCATCGTCGGGGGTACGGTATTAATGTTGAATCGTTTTGCCACTGCCGATTTAACCCCATCGCAAGCGCGTTCCGATGTGATGGGAGTGATTTTGAGTGGGGTTTTAATTTTGGTGGGTTTAATCTGGCAAAGAGTTCAACCCCGCTTACCGGATGCTGTGGAATTAATCGGGCGTGAAGGTCTGGAATTTGCCCCAGATTTGCCAGAACCGGTTAAAATTGAGCTTGCTTGGGCTTCCCATTTACTTTTAACTAACACCGTGACAAAATCTCTGATCGTTTATTATCGGGGAGAAGTTTTATTACGTCGCGGTATCTTAAGCCAGAATTCTGAAGTTAAAGTTAGTAATATTATCAAAAGAGTTTTAGAAACCGGTAAAGCCGTTTATTTAGTTAATTTAAATTTATATCCCGCTAAAATCGAGTTTGACTATTTGCCAGAAAACACCCAAGGCTTAATCTGTCAACCCATCGGTAAGGAAGGGGTGTTAATTTTGGCGGCAAATGCGCCGCGCAGTTATACTAAACAAGATGAAATTTGGATCGAGGGAATTGCTGATAAATTAGCCGACACTTTCAGTCAGTTTTAGACGATTTCAGTAAGATTTAAGAATTTGGTTCAGATGAGAGTAAGCAATTAGGGTTGGCTGAATAAATCTAAAAACCTTGTTGGATAAGGCTTTTAGACTTTTTGTCAATCAAAAAGTACCAGTTGTGGGAGAGATAGGGGGAAAATTCCGGGACTTTTTCCCTGAAAATTAGGTAATACCAAATTTCTAAATCCATGACAGACATCCACGCTCGAATGCTTGCCAAGCCTGCATTCGTTGTGACGCCAATAAAGAAAAATGGTATAACTGACTATCTCAAAATCGGTAAAACCCTACAC
>NZ_JADEXI010000502.1:0-3373 GCF_015207185.1 Microcystis sp. LEGE 08355
GGATTTAGTATTAGTGGTAACAGCAGCTACCCAATTTTTTTTGGTATTTGCTATGCTGATCGTTAACAATTTGTAATCTTTGGGAAAGTTCCTCAATACTGCATGGTCGTTTCTGCTACAATTCCACCCCTAGCTCAAGATACCCTCGCCCTGAAAGCGGTGTGGGCAAATGTCGGCTATGATAGTTGTCCCTACCATTACAATTTTCATCTTCATACCCATTGTTCCGATGGTCAAATGAGTCCCCAAGACTTGATGAGACAAGCGTTAGATATCGGACTAAAAGGATTAGCAATTACTGATCATCACTCGATCGAAGGTTATCGACAAGCCCAAATTTGGCTAGAAAATCAGCATTTAAGGGGTTCTCTACCCCATCTCTGGACAGGGGTAGAAATTACGGCGAATCTCTTAGAGACAGAAGTGCATATTCTTGGCTATGGTTTCGATCCTACTCATACCGTTTTGACTCCCTATCTGCAAAGAGCCAAACCGGAAGGAGATCTAGCTTTGGCCTCTAGAGTCATTAACAGTTTACAGCAAGCGGGGGCCTTAGTGGTTCTCGCCCATCCCTTTCGTTACCATCGCCCCGCAGCCGATTTAGTAGCGGCGGCGGTAGAATTGGGTATTGATGGTATTGAGGCCTTTTATGCCTACGGCAATCCCAAACCCTGGCTACCGAGTCAACGGGAAACCGAACAAGCTCTCGCTCTTAGTCGTCAATATCAATTATTCGCCACCTGTAGCACCGATTCCCACGGTAAATCTTTATTACAGCGCATTTAGCCTGATCCCGGGATTAACTGTAAAATAACTAAATTGACTAAACTCGCTCCCTGCTCGATCGAGTGTTGGTTTTTTATGGCCGTTGATCAGTGATCAGTAATCAGTAACCAGTAACCAGTGAAAGAGCCTAAATTTGTTGAAAATTGAAAACCTAAACCTGATAACTTAAAACTTAAACCTGATAACTGATAACTGATAACTGATAACTGAATAATCCCCCGAATGAAAGATTTATTCCTTGACACTTGCTGGTTAATTCCCATTTATGGCTTAATTGGTTCGATTTTAACCTTGCCTTGGTCTTTAGGCATTATTAGTCGCACCGGTCCGCGGCCAGCCGCTTATATTAACCTATTGATGACCGTCTTAGGATTAATACACGGATCGATCGCTTTTAATCAAATTTGGCATCGAGAGACGATTAAACTGACTTTTGAATGGGTAAAAGTGGCCGATCTTAGTTTATCCCTTTCGATCGAACTTTCTCCCGTTAGTTTGGGGACCCTGGAACTGATTACCCTCATCAGTCTCTTGGCCCAAATCTATGCCCTTGGCTACATGGAAAAGGATTGGTCTTTGGCGAGATTTTATGGCTTAATGGGCTTTTTTGAGGCAGCTTTGGGGGGAATTGCCCTGAGTGACTCCCTACTATTCAGTTACGCTTTCCTAGAGATGTTAACAGTCTCTACCTATCTCCTCGTCGGTTTTTGGTATGCCCAACCTTTGGTAGTAACTGCGGCACGAGATGCCTTTTTAACCAAGCGCGTCGGCGATATTATTTTATTGATGGGTTTGGTGGCTCTGTCCAGTTACGGAGAAGGATTGAGTTTTTCTCAGTTAGAAAATTGGGCAGTAAATAACCCTGTGCCACCTCTGACGGCGACTTTGTTAGGATTAGCCCTTATTGCTGGTCCAACGGGTAAATGCGCCCAATTTCCCCTGAATTTGTGGCTAGATGAGGCGATGGAGGGACCAAATCCAGCTGGAATCATGCGGAATTCGATCGTGGTTTCGGCGGGGGCCTATGTTTTAATTAAGCTGCAGCCGGTGTTTACCCTATCTCCGATCGCTGCCAATGTTTTAATAGTGTTGGGGACAATGACGGCAATCGGTACTTCTCTGATGGCCCTATCCCAAATTGATATTAAACGGGTTTTATGCCACTCCACCAGTGCCTATCTCGGTTTGGTCTTTATTGCGGTGGGATTAGGTCATGTGGATATCGCTTTACTAATTTTATTCTCCCATGCGATCGCAAAAGCTTTATTGTTTATGAGCGCAGGGGCATTAATTCTCACCACCAGTAACCAGAATATCACGGAAATGGGAGGAATTTGGGCAAGAATGCCCGCTACAACCATGGCTTTTTTAGGGGGTTCCGCGGGGATGACGGTTTTAATGCCCCTGGGGATGTTTTGGACGTTAAAACGGTGGTTAAGTGGTGAATGGGCGATTCCTTGGTGGTTATTAGCGGTTTTAATCTTTGTTAATTGTCTTAGCATCGTCAATCTCACCAGGGTATTTCGTTTAGTCTTTTTGGGACAAACCCAAAGTAAAACCCATCGCACCCCGGAAGTGGCCTGGCCGATGGCTTTGCCCATGGTATCGTTGATTTTAATCGTTTTATTGGCCCCGATTATTCCCCTACGTTGGGATTTTTGGCTATCTTTCACCAATCCTCTCGTTAATAACCAGAGTTTTACTATTGTCTGGGGTTTTCCCTTACTGATGGCCTCTGGGGTAATTGGCCTAGTTATCGGCTCAATGGTAGAGTTAAGACGAGCTTGGGCGAGACCAACCGGGTTAATCCTGCGATTCTTGCAGGATTTGTTCGCTTATGACTTCTATCTCGATCGCATCTATCAGTTTACCGTGGTTTTAGCGGTGGGCAGCCTGTCAAAAATTACCGCTTGGCTCGATCGTTATATTATTGATGGTCTGGTTAATTTGGTCAGTTTAGCGACGATTTTTAGCGGCAGTGCCTTAAAGTATAATGTTTCCGGTCAATCACAGTTTTATGTCTTGACTATTCTATTCGGAATAGGGGGATTAATCTGGCTCTTATTAAACGGTCAATGGTCACTGATAACTGATTATTGGTCATCCCTTTTGACTCATTGAACCTCTGTGTATCGCTCCCTAGTCTTCTTGGCGCGGACTAGGGAGGGAAAGCAGCGGGGTGAACTTGACATCCTCGCCGCCGTAAAACGGACGGCGATTCCCAAACCTCACGATTTAGGCTTCGGCCGTGAGCTTTTGCCGAACGGTTTCTGCTTCTTTCCCGTTCGGCTGACGCTCACGGCGGAAGCCTTGCGGGGTTCCGCACCTGCCTTAACAGATTTACTCTGTTCTGGTCTTATAGTCGCAACCCGGACTGACACCGCAGGCCCTGCGGCCAAAATGTTTTTACTAGCGTTAATATCTCGGTCATGGTGTGTCCCACAGATTGGACAGTCCCACTCTCGAACATTTAACGGCATTTTTTCAGCAATATACCCGCAATTACTACATCTTTTAGAGCTAGGAAACCATCTATCTATTTCGATGTAATTTCTTCCGTACCAACGGCATTTATAGGCTAATTGTC
>NZ_JADEXI010000503.1:0-3367 GCF_015207185.1 Microcystis sp. LEGE 08355
TCTCAAATCTAATGTAACTCTATATTTTGAAATAAAATGAAAAATCCTTCTTGTGTAAAATGCTTATCGTGGGTAAGAATTTCATTTATATTCATTTGGCGCATTGTTTGCATGGATATACAATCTGTTAAGCTGTAATCCTTATCTGGACGATTTTGATATAAATCTAATCCTGATTGGAACGTCTGATGAGTTTGAGGTATAACTAAGATTTGGGGATTATTTTGTAAGCCTCTAATAACTTGTAAGGTTTTTCGTCTAACTGACATTCCATAAGCAGATAGATTGTTGAAAACTTCAATAAAGACTTCATCGGTTGTCACTATTGTTACCTGCTGGAGTTTCCTTGTCATTTCTATAGCTTTCTCATGCCAATCATCACGATTGTTAATGAGAGCAACCCAATAAAATGTGTCTGCAAATATGGTTTTCATTGCTAGGATGCTATAAACTTTAGTTTCGGCTTTGCTTAGGATTTGGGAACTCCATAAAGATAATGGTCATGTTGATTAGCAAGATCTATAGGCAACTTTTCTAAGTCGTCATTGTCTAATGGCATCTCTTCCAGAAGCTTTAATATTGCCTCCCCTACATTACTTTCAGATTTAGCATAACTAGCTTGTGCTGAAAGTAGGAAGTTCAAAGTTTCTTCTATTAAAGAATCTGGTGCTTGTTCAATCTCTTGTAATAGTCTCTCTTTAGTATTCATGGTTTTATTCCTTGCTAATCAGTTATCAGTGATTAATTCAATTATAGTCAATGATAGGTGATGGGTTACGACTAAATCTGGATGTTGTTAAATTTTCTCTTGACAAAGGCGACTTGACAGGATACTATATTCATAATGGAAAATCCGTGCGCCTACAGACCCTCTTTTCCAACGGTCTTAACTATGATTGGTTCAATCAATCAATCTTCATCTCTAATTCACTCTTAACTAGCTCCCTAGTCATAGTTCATCATTCAATCATTCCAATCACTGTCAATGGTGGTGGTGCGTTACGACGGATTGTTAGCTTGAAGTTAAAGCGGAAATTTTGGCCGTCTAACGCACCCTACTGGACTACTGGACTAGGTAATAGGTGTAGGGGTAATTCATGAATTACTCCTACAATAACGTTTGTCTGGATGTTGTTAAATTTTCTCTTGACAAAGGCGACTTGACAGGATACTATATTCATAATGGAAAATCCGTGCGCCTACAGACCCTCTTTTCAAGTCTCAATAATCGCCAATAAAAGCTTAGACAGCGATAATTTTTTTAAGGATTGAGAACCATGAACCATCAAAGAGAGTTTTATGTTGTCATTGAACGGGATGAGGATGGATATTATGTTGGGGAAGTTCCTCAACTTCGGGGTTGTTACAGTCAAGGGGAAACGATTGATGAATTGATGAAGAATATCAGGGAAGTGATTGAACTTTGCTTGGAAGATGACAATCCTGAAGATGTATCGGAGTTTGTTGGAATTGAAAAGGTGTCTATCTGATGCCAAAATTACCGGTAGTAACAGGTGATGAAGTTATCAAAGCTTTAACGAGAATAGGGTTTCAATCTATCCGACAAAAAGGAAGTCATCTGCGCTTAAAACATGAAGATGGAAGAGTTGTCACCGTACCAGTTCATCGGGGGAAAACTGTCGGGAAAGGATTACTCTTAAAAATTTTACGCGATGCTGAACTGACACAAGAAGAATTTATTCGTCTGCTGTAATTTCAATCTTGATTTAAGCTTAATGTCCCCGTTTGTCTGGATGTTGTTAAATTTTCTCTTGACAAAGGCGACTTGACAGGATACTATATTCATAATGGAGAATCCGTGCGCCTACAGACCCTCTTTTCCAACGGTCTTAACTATGATTGGTTCATTCAATCAATCTTCATCTCTAATCCACTCTTAACTAGCTCCCTAGTCATAGTCCATCATTCAATCATTCCAATCATAGTTAAGACAGCATCCCCCTATAATTCCGATAAACGGTTTGGGTATGGGAATGATTTTCCCCTAATCCTTCCCTGAAAATATTAATCGCTTCTAGATGGAGAGGTTCCGCTTCTGTGTACCTGACCTGAAAATAGTACAATAGTACAATAGTGCTAAATTGTTGAGAGATACCAATTTTCATAACTAAGATTGGGAATATTTTGAAAATGCTTAATGTTAGCTGTAATCAGAGTATAATCGCAATAAATAGCAGTCGCAGCAATAAACAAATCAATCGGGGTAATTAGTTGTCCTTTTATTCTAAGATTAACGTATATTTGAGTAGCTATATCACTAATTTCACGATCATAACCAATTACTTCACTGACTTCTACAAGACGTTCAAATTGTTGTTGTTGATTTCGTGCATCTTTATACAATAAACCACTTTTAATCTCGTAATAGGTAAAGATTGAAAACGATATATAAGTATAGTGTTGTCGATAGATGCGGAATTGTTCAATTACTGCGGGATTGCCTCGTAAAAAATAAGAGAGGATATTGGTATCAAGTAATGCTTGTTTCATAAGTCATTTATCCGTTTTAAATCGAGTTGACGATTAGCTTCTGCTTCTTCGACAATCTCTTGCATAGTATTTTCTATATCTGCTGCCATACCAGCAAATTCCATAAAGTCAACGTCTGGATGTTTTGTTTTTATAGATTGGACAAAATGCAGGATTTCCGGCAGCAGAGAAATGGGAGTTGTTTCAATTTCTTTAATAAGTTCTTCTTTGAGTGTCATAGCTTTATCAGTTATCAGTGAGCAGTGAGCAGTGGTTAATTCAATCATAGTCAATGATAGGTGATGGGTTACGACTAAATCTGGATGTTGTTAAATTTTCTCTTGACAAAGGCGACTTGACAGGATACTATATTCATGATGGAAAATCCGTGCGCCTACAGACCCTCTTTTCCAACGGTCTTAACTATGATTGATTTATTCAATCAATCTTCATCTCTAATCCACTCTTAACTAGCTCCCTAATCACAGTTCATCATTCAACATTCCAATCACTGTCAATGGTGGTGGTGGGTTACTGGACTAGGTAATAGGTGTCGGGGTAATTCATGAATTACCCCTACCATAACGTTTGTCTGGATGTTGTTAAATTTTCTCTTGACAAAGGCGACTTGACAGGATATTATATTCATAATGGAAAATCCGTGCGCCTACAGACCCTCTTTTCCAACGGTCTTAACTATGATTGGTTCATTTAATCAATCTTCATCTCTAATTCACTCTTAACTAGCTCCCTAGTCATAGTTCATCATTCAACATTCCAATCACAGTTAAGACTGTTTTCAGGGATGAGGGGGTTTTGGTTTCAACATCTCCACCACCTCATCGGGAAACCGTTGTCTTAATTCTGCTTCGGGTAA
>NZ_JADEXI010000504.1:0-3360 GCF_015207185.1 Microcystis sp. LEGE 08355
TTAAAAATTATCAGATGCCTCCTTATTAAGGGGGATCCCCCCGCCTATCGGCACCCCCCTTATCAAGGGGGGCAGGGGGGATCGAACCTAAAATCCATTTTTAATTTAATTATAACCAGCTACTTAAATTCTTGGAGATTGTTGCTGTATAATTGTGATGACTGCCCCCGCTTTTCATCTGAACTATGCCCATTCCCGATTTTCAATCGATTATGTTGCCGCTATTAAAAATACTTGCAGATGGCAAAATTTATAAATATCGAGAAATTCTTGAAGACTTGGTCAGAGAGTTTCAAGTCAGAGAAGCAGAAAGAAAAGAAATGCTTCCCAGTGGACAACAAGAAATTTTTGCTAATCGAGTCGGTTGGGCAAAAACCTATTTAAAGAAAGCGGGATTAATTGAGTCACCCCAAAGGGCAACTTTTGTAATTTCTGAGAGGGGCATTAGCGGGACAAGGAGCCAAAAAAGGTATTTTCATTACCACTTCCTATTTTACCCAAGATGCTTTAGAATATGCCCCCAGAAATGAGATAAAAATAGTGCTGATTGATGGGGAAGAATTAGGTCAATTTATGATTGATTATAACTTAGGTGTATCGACACAAAAAATCTATGAAATCAAGAGAATTGATCATGATTATTTTGGGGATGAATGAGAACGTAGGTTGGGTTGAAGCATGAAACCCAACGCCCGCATAGTTTACGCTACCGCTAACTCATCCTACAAATAATTGTGCCTCCCTACTTATAACTTAGGTGTATCGACCCAAAAAATCTATGAAATCAAGAGAATTGATCATGATTATTTTGGGGATGAATGAGAGAGAGAGGAGGACAAGGGTTACAGAAAACGACGATGGCGTTAAAATAGATGGAAAAAATAGAGGATAAAAACTATGGACGGGATGACCTTTTTTCAGAAAAGTGCGGGACAGTGGAAATCTCAGCGCACCACCCATCATTTACCCTTTCGACGCTCAGAAACTGGCGATTCCGAGATTTATGTGGAAGCTTTAAGCGCCGATAACCCGAAAATTATCGCTATCTGTGAAATGCACGAAGTGGATCCCGCTAAGACTGTGGGGGGTGCGTTTGTCAGTTGGGATGGTTCAATGCAGTGGGACAAAGAAGACGAAAATCATCAAGGAACCACCGTTTTTGCGCTAATTCCCGATGAAGATAATCCCCAAGCTGGTGTTCTGTTGCGGGAGCGAGGTTATGCGGAAATCATTCCCGTGGCGGGCCGTTATCACATTGATGAACAGGAAGGTTTAGTCTTAATTACAGAATACGAAACTATGACCTCGATCGAGCGTTTTTGGTTTGCCGATACCGATTTACGTCTCCGCACTAGCACAGTTCAACGTTTTGGCGGTTTTAATACGGCCACTTTCTGTGCTGAATCCCGCAATCAGTCATCGGAGTCAGTCTCTAGTGATTCCCCCGAACCTTCATCCTATTCGATTAGTGGCTGGTAAATTCAGTTATCAGTCATCAGTTATCAGTTATCAGTCATCAGCTTTTTTCTCCCCTCTCCCTGCTCCGGCGCTCCCCAACACCCCGGATGGTAAGCAAGTTTTCTTAACAATTGTAAGAATTTTTAATATTTCTTTTCTAGTTGGCACCTACTCCCTTATCATTAGGAGGAAAGTTTTTTAAGCATTTCTAAGGATACGGAGGTTTACCCTTGGCCATTCCTCTTTTAAATTACGCCCCCAAGTCCCAAAACGTGCGGGTAGCTGGTTATGATGTCGGTGGAGACGAAAAACCGAGAGTTTACACGACGGAAAATGTCCTCTCCCCTACCGACCTGGACGATTTAATCGAAGCCGCTTACCGTCAGATTTTCTTCCATGCCTTTAAATGGGATCGGGAACCCTTCCTCGAATCCCAATTACGCAATGGACAATTATCCGTGCGGGATTTCATTCGTGGTTTACTGTTATCGAAAACCTTCTATAACAGCTTCTACGAGAAAAACAGCAACTATCGCTTTGTCGAACAGGTAGTACAAAGAGTTCTCGGTCGCGATGTCTATAGCGAAAGAGAAAAAATTGCTTGGTCGATTGTCGTTGCCACCAAAGGTATTCAAGGTTTTGTCGATCAACTTCTCAACAGTGACGAGTATCTGCAAAGCTTTGGTTATGATACCGTTCCCTACCAACGTCGTCGCACCCTAGCCAGCCGCGAAATCGGTGAACGTCCATTCAACATCACCTCGCCTCGCTACGATGGCTACTATCGTGGTATTTTGGGCTTCCCCCAAATCGTTTGGCAGAATGCTGTCCGTCGCTATGTTCCCCAAGAGCAAAAACCCAAAGCCGGCGATCCTTCCAGCTTCTTGGCTATGGCCCGGGGTCTCGGTAGCGCCAAAGGCAATCCTGTACCAAGAGTCTCCGCTATGAATATTAACATCGAGGCTTCTGTACCCCGTCGTTAATTTTTAGCTAAACCTACCGGGGAGAGTCCCTAATTGGCAGAATGACCCCTGAACCATAATCAGGTTATCCTGTGAATTGGTGGCTCTCCCTATGGGGTTGCTCCTGAAATAATCCCCCCACCGAGAACGATTTCCCCTTCATAAATTACGGCTGCCTGGCCCGGGGTGATGCTAAATTGTGGTTCATCAAAAACCAGTTTCACTTGATTATTTTCCAGGGGAATAACATTGACGGGAACAGCCGGAGAACGATAACGTACCTGTACTTGCGCGCGGATAGGGGTGGTGGGTTCAGCAATAGAAACCCAGTTCATCCGTCCGACAAGACAATCGGCACTAACGGCACTTTCGCGATTACCGACGATAACCCGATTCATGACGGGATCCAGTTTTACCACATACAGGGGTTCGGCGGCGGCGATGCCGATGCCTTTGCGTTGTCCGATTAAGTGAAAGATAGGAAAAGGTAGTGTTGCGTTTCGTTGCCTCAACCCAACCGACAAGATCGGCGTACTGCTACGCAGTGCCTTCGGCATCGCACTATACAATTTGTGTTAATCTTCTTTTTGTACCAGATCTAAAACATTGCGTTTGGAGAAACCGCTCAACTAAACTTACTCAAACTTACTTAAAAGCCTGAAAGCTTAGTCATTCGTAGTGGGTCAAGCACGGAGCGGATTAAACGGCAAACCCTTTATTCCCTGGTCAATGACATCAGGAATTACTTTTCTAATGATGTTAAATGACCCATTGACATCGGCATTTAACAACTGATTTGTTCCCATTTTATACAGTCCCCTAGCTAACCTTTTTCCCTTAAATAATGGTTTTTCTTCACCATATTTAGGTAACTCATCCCTATCTAAAGCACTGGATTGTGAGGTATAGGATTCTTCAGTTATTATGACTTTTATTCCTT
>NZ_JADEXI010000505.1:0-3359 GCF_015207185.1 Microcystis sp. LEGE 08355
AAATTAGACAATCCATTAGCAACTTCTAACAGGACAAATTCGGTGGTAATGTTAGATATTATTTATTTTAACTTATTGTCTTTGTAAAGTTGGGACGGTGCGTTTTATGAACGCCCCTACACAATCGTCAATTCAGATTTAAGCTGGCGACTCCTGTTCATTCTTTAAATGTCAGATTTTGCAAAAACTGCGAAACGCCTTATATGCTACAATTCACAAGTCGCAGCGAGAGAAACTTCATCATTAGGTAAATAATAGTCGTCCTTTTGGTTCAGGAATGATTCGTTCTAGTTGTTTGGCAGTTTCAATCCATTCTTGAATAACAAGTTCAGCATTTTGTACAGCTTCTTGATAGGTTTCTCCATCTGCCATACATCCTGCTAATTCTGGAACTTCAACAATAAAAGCTTGATCTTCCTCACTCCAATAAATAATTAATTCATAGCGAATTTTCATCTTTCCCTCCTAATTTATATTTTAAAATTAGATTACGAATTTGTTTGATTTGATAAGTTATGTAGGTTGGGTTGAACAGAGTGAAACCCAACAATTATGGCTCTACCGAACCTGTAATGTAAAACTATCAACAACTCATGCTTGTAAAGCTTGTATATTAAGGCTTTGAGTTTTTGTCAGATTGATATTTATCAACTTTAAAAACTTGCCAGGCAGAGAGCGAGCTTGAGGAATTTTCTACAGTGTAAGTTCGGAAGAACCACAATTATAGGCTTTGTGTTGGGTTTCGTGCCTCAACCCAACCTACTACTACTGAACCAGAGAACAAAGAATCATCATAACATTATTGATCATCTGGCAAAGCTAAAATTTCATCCCCAATTAAATCAGGTAAATTTTCGGTATGAACGTGCAAGTGAGTAATTGAGCCTATTAATTCTGCCAAAATATCCCCTTTTTGGTCATCAGTTAGGCTTGGTAATTTAAGCTGACTTAGTAAGAATAAAACCGCCTCGCATTCTTCACCTAATTCAGATAATAGAGTGGCCAAGGTAGAGTTGACTTTCAAGGGTTTTTCAGTGTTTGAAATCATTGCTTATTTTCCTCTGTTTAATCGCTTTTCTGCTCTAGATAAACTTTTTTCTAAACTTTTAATTTCTCTTTTCTAGTAATTAATTAAGTTTTCATCGGGGGATTCTTTTTGTTCCTCATTGGCAATTTTTTGATGATGGATCAGAATTTGATAACGAATGCTTTCAACAGATTTACGAAATTTCTTTTTTGACAAGTATTTACTCCTAACTTGCGCTGGTTAATATCTATCGTAATTATAAACCAAATAGATTATGTAGGGGAAAATGGCATTTACCCTCCTGGGGTGACGGTGACAGGTATCGAATCGCTGAACCCCTGATAACCTCGTGTGGAAACGATGTAGGATCGGAGTTTGAAAAAACTGCGACACGCCTTATACGCTACAACTCACAAGCCGCAGCGCGAGATCATCAGAACCAACCGATTCAGCCCCGCCCCCCACCAACCCGGCAGGTATCCTCTGGGTGCTAATGATGGTGCGTTTGTACTCCATGTTAATTCATCATAAGTTTTCCGGATTCCGTTGACTCGCCAGCCTACTGCGTCCTCAAAACGATCGTAGGCTTGACTATTATAGTCACCGATCGGGTTGCCTGTCTGCTTGTAGATAGCCAATTGTACAGAAAAGCCAAACTGGCCACCAGAAGCCGCTAACCACTCCCGATCAATCATCCGCAAATCCTCACAAGAAAATTTCTCGGCGGATTCGCCGTCTATCCAGCCTTCTTTTTCTCGTTTAGCGGCCGCCAGCATTAAATCCCAGGTTTTTAGATCCGCCTCTTTCCATTTCTTTTGTTGCAGGAGTTCTCGTAGCGTTGTATAGTCCACGCCAGTGGTTGAGGAGATGAGGGTCGATCGTGGTTGGGTAGTTGGTGTTGTTTGTGGCGTGAACACGGGCGATGGGGTAACAGGGGGAGGACTGAACGGAGGAGGCGATACCGCGACGGATTGCTGTGGATTGAGATAAAACTCACCCCCTTCTAAATTCCCTTCTGTCCAAGGTTGTTGGACTGCGTTTGTTTTTTCCTTAACTGATGTGCTGACCCGCCGAAACATCAACTGCACATCTATATTAGGTTTCTTGATATTTTCGAGTAATGCCGAAGTAAAGGGAGAATTGCGCTGTCCTACCCCATCTGCCGCCGTATTTCCTTCCCTCGTCGCGTAGGCAATAATAATGCCAGTAGCAGGAGAAACAGCCGTCAATCCCCGGACATTGCTACTCCGACGGCTCGATCTCCACCGCCGATAAAACGGATTATCCCGACAAGCATCAATAATAATAATATTGACCTGATTTCTAGCTTCTTCCATTGCATTCAGCACCTTACCCAAAGCAACCGCCTCATAACGGGCATCTTTCTCATTCAGGAGTTGTGCCTTGAGGGGAATTAAATAATTTTCTCCTTCTACCTGTACCCCATGTCCCGCATAATAAAAGACACCCACGCCACCCTTACGCAATTGTCGGCTGAAATCGTTGATCGCTGTCTCCATCGATCGCAAATCCTGATTTTGCAACAACGTCACCTCAAAATCCAACTCCCGTAACGCCTTCGCCATATCCGTCGCATCATTGACAGGATTAGATAATGCGCCTTCCTCATAGTTCGCATTGCCAATCACCAAAGCTACTCTGGGTTGTTTTTGAGCGATTAACCGAGTATTAATCCCCTTCAATTGCCCTTGCAGAGATGGCGAGCTTAAGCCCGCATCCTTCGCCAAAACAACGGTTTTAGGGGTAGTATTAGCGGCAAATCCCGCAAAAGCAATGACGGTTAAACCAGTAGCAACAGAGAAAAAAATCGGTTTCAGAGGCAACATAGAACAAACTCAGCGATTTTTAAACTCAATAACAACTTACTCAATTTCTCCTATGTGAATCGTCATTTTTGCTGACGAATTCAAGAGAATCTTTTTCACTCCGTGGGGTTTATTCTGGGTGTCTTCTAACAATCGTTCTCGCCCTTGAGGACTCATGGTTGCTAGGTTGATCGTCGCTTGTCTGGGAGGATTTCCTAGCTTCAATGCTTGAAGGGGGAAATCTGGCAATATTTTACTTCCTCGGAACCTAATCGGCAGAGGCTTTCCTGTACTCCAGACATCACCCTCAAAAGCGATCGCCTGAACTTGTGTCAACGGAACCTTTTCCGAATAACCCTCGGCCGAAAGCGTCAAACTTGTTTGATTAAAAGCCGTTAATTGACCCGTCAGAGAAGCCCCCTGTTTCCTCGTCACCGTCGCCTTATCCGGCACCGCCACTTCTAAAACTGTTCCCTGACTCCGCGCGGAACCCTGCCACCCTGCCC
>NZ_JADEXI010000506.1:0-3349 GCF_015207185.1 Microcystis sp. LEGE 08355
AGGGGAAGGAGTTCAGAAATTAGCCGAGGATACTCAAAAGCAGAAAAAAATTGTGCAAGCAATTATTCAAGAACTCAAAATTTATGAGGAATTAAATCATTATCAACTCAAATCTCAACGAGTTCGCCAAGAAATTGCTGATCTTGCCCAAAATGCGATTAATTTTGAAAACTACTTACAGGACTATTTTGCGCCTTTTCAATTATTAATAGAAGAAGTGATTAAGGTGGATGAAGAATTTTATGCAACAGTTGGAGAAATTAAGTATTTGGTAGATAATATTTTTCCACCTCAGCCTGCTCTCTTAGAAACGTCAGATTCAGCCATAAATTCTGAGTTTTTGCTAAATTTTCTGGCGACTGGTTACGAGAAAGAAGCAAGGTTAAAAGAGGCTTTTTCCTCTGATCAATTTAATGATTACTTATTCAATGAAAGTGAATGGTCAGAACAATTTATTTCCCTAGAAAAAACCATCAATAAATTATCTCATCATTTAGCAGAACAAGAGGCTTGTCAAAAAGACACTATCCCCAAAACTCCCCTAGCAATAGTTGTCTCTCAATTCACTCAAAACAATATTCACAAATCTTCTACTTCTAAAAATCCCCAGACTTCCCCAAATATCTTAACTCAAGAATCGGCTGATATTGATTATAATCAATTACAAGATTTGCTAAGAAAGCAACAGTGGCAAGCGGCTGATCGCCAAACAACCAAACTACTATTAAAATTTTTGGGTAGGACCTACTGGAATGAGGTTTATCCTCAAGATATTGCTCAATTACCTTGTTCGGAACTCAAAAAAATTGATCAACTTTGGCTTCATTATAGTAATGGTCATTTCGGGTTTAGTATTCAGCAAGCCATTTTCTCTAGTCTCGGTGGTTTAGTGGATTATGAAAGCCAAAAAAAACTTGGCGATCGCCTAGGTTGGCGGAAGGAAGGTCAATGGCTCAATTATGAGCAACTAAACTTTGAATTAGAGCCGAATTCTCCCCTCGGTCATTTACCCGTTCATTGGTTGATTTTTGAAGAAAATCTTTGTTACCCATCTGCGGAAGCTTCTGACAATCAAAACTCCGTGGCTTTCTGGAGAGTTGGCAATTGGTTATTGTGGCAACTTCACCTCGTTTTCAGCAAAATTCAAGCCTGTGGAATTATTCCTCTGTCTGACTTTTAAAGCGATTATCTAAGCTGTTGACTATCTAGGGTCTGCTGAAAAAGTTTCTCGTGGGGGTAGGGTGTGGGGTGTAGGGTGTAGGGTTTTACCCATTTTCATCTGGTAAATTACCTAATTTTCAGGGAAAAAGTCCCGGAATTTTCCCCCCGATCCCTCCAATGGCTGGCACTTTTTGATTTTCCAAAAGTCTAAACGTCTTACCCAACAAGGTTTTTAGATGTATTCAGCCAACCCTAGTTAATGGCCGATTTACGCCTGTTTATTCTACCATAACGCTTGATCGCAATTGTCCACAGGCCGCATCGGTCGCTAAACCTCTCGAATAACGGACAGTAACGGCGACTTTTTCCTGTTCTAAAATAGTTTTAAAAGCTCTGATTCTCTTTTCATCAGGCCGTTGATAATCCACCTCTTGAATGGGATTATAGGGGATTAAATTGACGTGAGATTGAAACCCTTTCACCAGTTTGGCTAATTCCCTTGCGTGTTCGGGTAAATCATTTACTCCCGCTAAAAGAATGTATTCAAATGTCACTCTTCGTCCCGTGATTTGAACGTATTCCTGACAGTCTTGAATCAGATTAGTTAGGGGATAATGGTCGGCACTGGGGATTAATTTAGCTCGAACTTGTTGATTAGAAGCATGAAGACTAACAGCAAAAGTTACTTGCAAATTATGTGCCGCTAGTTGCTTGATTTTCTGGGGCAATCCCACCGTAGAAATAGTTAAACAACGCTGACCGATACCCACATCTTGATTGAGGGAATGAATCGCTGTCACCACTTCGGGAATATTTAATAAAGGTTCCCCCATCCCCATAAATACCACATGACTGACTCGCTGCTGAAAATCCTCCTGTACTGTTAACACTTGGTCAACAATTTCATAGGCTTTTAAATTACGAGTAAAACCCCCTTTTCCCGTGGCACAAAAATCACAGGCCATCGGGCAACCCACTTGCGAAGAAACACAGACTGTCAATCTTTTTTCACTAGGAATTCCCACCGCTTCGATAATTAAACCATCCGCCAGTTTTAGCAGATATTTACGAGTGCGATCGGGTGCTACACTGCGATAATGTATAAGGGAACGACCAATAGGATAATCCGCCATCTTGCTGCGCCATTCTTGGGGGAATACGGAAATATCCGCCAAAGAATGCACCCCTTTTTCATATAGCCATTGGTGTAATTGTTTACCCCGATAAGCGGGTTGTCCCTGGTCTTTTACCCAGTCGGTCAGTTCCTCTAAAGATTTCGCTAGTAAAGTCATAATTGTTATCGTTGAGCGTCTTACCATTCTAACCGATCGATCATCCCTAGGAGCAAAACCGTAACAAAATTGTATTCATTAATTGACATTTTTTCCCTTTGATACTTCTCTAGTCTTTGTTAGTCAATTAAATACTTAAAACTATAACTTCAACTTAGCCTAAGGATTTCTACTGTTGGGTATTCCTTTTTATACTAAATCTGGTTATTAAAAACTGATTATTTATTCCCCCTTTTTCCTCTTGCCTATTGCATGAGTGCCTGTCCTGATATGTAGCCTATACTCAACGGATTTAGTATTATATTCTCCTTCCACTGAGAGGGAAGTAGCATCTAAATGGGAATTCTCGGTCGCCACACCAAATTTTTTCACGGCCGCTAAACTAATCAGTAGGAAAATGGCCGAAACATCAAGTTGATAAAGTTTGTCCATTACTCGACTAATTTTATCATCATTCAGGTGTTTGGGTTCGATGCCATCTCCCCGCAGATGTTCGGTTGCTTTATCTTCAAAAAATTGAGGAAATAAATACAAGGATCGGGAGACAAATCCCAATCCGTTAAGAATAATCGCTTTTACTACTTGCCCCGCTGTGACAATTTCTCCTGGAACCCATTGAGACTTGTTCGTTTGACAACAAGCCAATAGCGAGCTACAATGCGATCACTTTCTGGCTTTGCGGATAGCACTCCCTAGCATTAAACCCCCAAGGGTAATATAAGCAAGAACGCTGCTGGATTCTGGAGTCGTTCTTTTAGATGCAACACGTATCTGAACAAGAACATCATCGTCATCATCATCTACAGTGAAAGATGCAGCGTCATCAAGATGAGCTAAGAAGATATTAGTATCTAGTAACTCAAATGTATTTCCTCCGAAACCAAGGCTATTATCTA
>NZ_JADEXI010000507.1:0-3347 GCF_015207185.1 Microcystis sp. LEGE 08355
GTTCGTAATTTAAATTGCGTTAACAGAATTACCCTTGTTTTTCAACTTGCGATCCCACTTAATAATTAAACCTCCTTCATTTAAAAGTTGATGTAAAAGAGATTCTAACTCTTCAACTGATTTAAAAAGTCGATGAGCGATAAATTCTTTTGCCGAGTGCCAGACCAATTCAATAATATTTAAATCTGGGCTATAGGCGGGTAAATACTCTAAAATTAAGTTGGGCATATTTTCAGCAATTTTACCAACAACATCTGTTTTTTTGTGAATACTAGCATTATCGAGAATCAGGACAATCTTTGGACCCTTCTCTCGAAAATCCTCCTCTTTATTCCCCGCTTCCACCCATTCTTTTATGATTTCTGTATAAAAAACTTTTACCACTTCATAAAAAGTTTCTGAATTTCCTTTTTTTATGAATTCTACGAATCTTTTTTTATCGGAATATCTCACTCCTCCCATCGCATTTACTCGACCACTTCTTCTTTGTCCGCTAACTTTTTTTCTTTGGCTTTTTTTCCCCCATGTTTTTCTTCTAATGACTCTTAAACTGAATCCACTTTCGTGAGGGGCTGTGTGGCGAACCTGCGTCGCCACCTTGAAAGCCCCGTCCCAAAACCATACCTGTAGCTTATTTGGCTCTTCTTTTGCTATTTTTAAGTATTCGGCTAGTTTTTGTTTAAATTCTTTTCTTTTTTCAGGATCTTGTCGATCTTCTAAACTATATTTAGCCCAAATATAAACATACTTCTTTTTTTTTAAAATGTTCGTGACTTGAGAACTACTTAATTCTATACCTGTCTGTTCTGTCAGATAAGTGGCTAATCTTTTGGCTGTCCAACGGCCAAACTCATACCCCATTTCTTGAGGCTCTTTGTCAATTGTCTCTAACAATATTTTGATATAATCATCCGTCGCTTTTCGATAATTTCCCTCCATTCTCTTGTCTTTCAAGCTATCTAAATTATTGGCATCTCCAGGAATACACCAATAAGAGACTGTTCGCAGTGAACACCCAATGAGTTTGGAGATTTGGACTTGAGTTTTCCCATCATTTAACAACAACAATATCAAAACTCTTTCTCTAATGTAAGGATTTTCTTCTTTTTTTAGTGCTTTTTGTAACTTTTCTTTTTGTTCGGAATTCAAGTGATTAGGGGCTGGCATAGCTATTGATATTTGAATAGGTTACTGTTTCTATTATACGCTATTTAGATGCTGAACAGCTTACCAGAATGTGGCTCTGAATTCGTTTTTTACCGTTATGGGAATTCCCACCCACATTCCGCAAAATTGTAGGGTTAATTCATGAATTAACCCTACACATCTTTGACCTAATCCTGAGCTTAAAGCTCGTCTCATTTCTATTAATTAGGGCTTGCTGAATAAAGGTGAAATGTAGGCAAGGTAAGGGTTTTGTGGCTTTTCTCGCGAAACAGGTGCAAGATTTTGAGAGAATCGTGCTTCAAAACCTTGCGTCTTCATCGGCCCGCGTCCTGTAGGGGCGAAGCATTCGGATAAAAAATCTACGGTTTCACCGATAGGTTATTGCCCGAATGCTTCGCCCGTACTTTTTCAGCAAACCCTAATTAAACTTGCTAAGAAGTTAAAAGTTTTTAAGGTAAAAATTTGGTCGTTTATGCAAAAGGGTTTCCATTAATTAAACTTGCTAAGAAGTTAAAAGGCCGAGAAGAATCAGTACTAGACCCCCGATGTCTAGTAGTTTCCATTAATTAAACTTGCTAAGAAGTTAAAAGCTTTACTTTAACATTTCGTTGCTCCGTGAGGACGAAAGTTTCCATTAATTAAACTTGCTAAGAAGTTAAAAGTAAAAGAGTTCGGGTTCAGTATGGAAAGCTTAAAGACGTTTCCATTAATTAAACTTGCTAAGAAGTTAAAAGGGAGAAACTAGACAAGTTCTTAGGTGCCGAACTAGGTTTCCATTAATTAAACTTGCTAAGAAGTTAAAAGTTGGCGTGCACCCTGTGGACTGTGAAAATGTTAGGTGAAGTGTTTCCATTAATTAAACTTGCTAAGAAGTTAAAAGAAAAGAGCCTCAATGTTTGCACTCCCCTTGAGTGCTTGTTTCCATTAATTAAACTTGCTAAGAAGTTAAAAGGTGTTAGCTTTAGGTGCATACTTAGCGTGCATCTTGTGTTTCCATTAATTAAACTTGCTAAGAAGTTAAAAGCTTATCGCTAGCATCTCTGGTAGATCCACAGCAGTGTTTCCATTAATTAAACTTGCTAAGAAGTTAAAAGAAATAGAAATCGTGGACGTCCGTGACGTTCATGTAGAACTTTTCAAGAACGTTTCTATTAATTAAACTTGCTAAGAAGTTAAAAGAAAAACTATAGTTCATAAAGAAGCTAAGGAGCAACTCGAAAGTTTCCATTAATTAAACTTGCTAAGAAGTTAAAAGGGTAACTCTATACGGACACCCGGTGGTTGGTGCTCAAAGTTTCCATTAATTAAACTTGCTAAGAAGTTAAAAGTAGAAAGAAACGGGGAGAAGGGCCCCCTCCTCTGTTTCCATTAATTAAACTTGCTAAGAAGTTAAAAGGAGCAACTTCAAGAGCTAAAAGCCAATCTTTACTCGTTTCCATTAATTAAACTTGCTAAGAAGTTAAAAGCCGCAATATACGAATACGACAGCAAAAACGGGATGATGCTTTTGTTTCCATTAATTAAACTTGCTAAGAAGTTAAAAGTAGCCTTAGGCTGCTTTTTAAAAGCAGTGTTTTAAAAGTTTCCATTAATTAAACTTGCTAAGAAGTTAAAAGTTAATAAGCTACATAGACAACCGCCGCCCCACTGAGTTTCCATTAATTAAACTTGCTAAGAAGTTAAAAGAAAGACGAAGAAGCGCGGACTCAGGAAAGAATGCTGCGTTTCCATTAATTAAACTTGCTAAGAAGTTAAAAGGATCCCAATCTGCATGCGCCAAGCAATGCAGAAACGTTGTTTCCATTAATTAAACTTGCTAAGAAGTTAAAAGTTGATTGTTATTTGTAAAGATTCTGTAGAATTGGGTTTCCATTAATTAAACTTGCTAAGAAGTTAAAAGGAGAAGGGCCCCCTCCTCTGGATCGTGGTTGCCTTATACTGTTTCCATTAATTAAACTTGCTAAGAAGTTAAAAGATCTACCTTTGCAAAGCATTACCGAGTTTGCGGAAAACGTTTCCATTAATTAAACTTGCTAAGAAGTTAAAAGTAAAAGCCCTCCTCTGGATAGTGGCCATACTGTATGCATCATTATTAATAGTTTCCATTAATTAAACTTGCTAAGAAGTTAAAAGACTAGCTTGGCAAAACTAGGCTGTATAAGGATTGTACAGCAATTTTT
>NZ_JADEXI010000508.1:0-3342 GCF_015207185.1 Microcystis sp. LEGE 08355
GTTTTCCAGTAAGGCTTTCAAAATAGCTTGACATAAAGATTTAGGGGTTATAAAGGTGAGATGCTCCCGATCGCATAGGCATTAGCGTGGAACAAATTCTATTGTTTTATGCCGATGGAATGGGGGGGTTCTCAACATTTTTCGCGGGTTAGACACAATGGCTGAAAATCTAGAGTTTTCGTTGAGGTGCGTCGATGCCTTGCCCAGCAAGGCTTTGAGCCTTATGACTGAGGTAACTATTGCGAATTATTATTAATAATGTCTATGCTTTTCAATATCCCACGAAAAATTGCTGTACAATCCTTATACAGCCTAGTTTTGCCAAGCTGGTCTTTTAACTTCTTAGCAAGTTTAATTAATGGAAACAAATTCCTCCATGCCCATAGCGTAGAACGCCACAAATCTTTTAACTTCTTAGCAAGTTTAATTAATGGAAACAGGCACGTAAGGCCTGCAGAAATGTTACTTTATCATACTTTGATAAAGTCTTTTAACTTCTTAGCAAGTTTAATTAATGGAAACCATTTTTTCCATTTTTTTCCATTTACTTAGGACAAGTTTTGTCTTTTAACTTCTTAGCAAGTTTAATTAATGGAAACCCCGCTCTCTCTAGATCATAGATTACTTCACCTAACACTTTTAACTTCTTAGCAAGTTTAATTAATGGAAACTTTTTCTCCTTCACCCACCACCTCAGATTGTCGGTGAGGGCTTTTAACTTCTTAGCAAGTTTAATTAATGGAAACCATACAGTCACTATCCGTGACTGCAGGATTCTTTTGAAATCCTTTTAACTTCTTAGCAAGTTTAATTAATGGAAACAAAAGCAAAGCTCCCTAGGGTGGTTATCCCTAGAAAAGCGATGCTTTTAACTTCTTAGCAAGTTTAATTAATGGAAACAAAGAATGTTGTAGATTTCTTTCGAAATCATTTTTCTTTTAACTTCTTAGCAAGTTTAATTAATGGAAACAGCTTTCTTGGGAAAGCTTTCGGCATCTTTACCCCCGCAGACTTCTTTTAACTTCTTAGCAAGTTTAATTAATGGAAACGCTTCAATTGTTTCTTTGGCACCCTGCAAAACATACTTTTAACTTCTTAGCAAGTTTAATTAATGGAAACGAAAGAACCAGCGTTCCCGCTTGGTTAGAAACTCCACGTCGGGAGTCTTTTAACTTCTTAGCAAGTTTAATTAATGGAAACTTCTTTTACCAACCCATTTTGGTTGGTTGAAAAGAATCTTTTAACTTCTTAGCAAGTTTAATTAATGGAAACGGGAGCAGGGGTAGGAATGTTAAAACATTCCTTGTTCTTTTAACTTCTTAGCAAGTTTAATTAATGGAAACATAATAATTGCGAATGCCGCTACTGCCAAGAGGCCTTTTAACTTCTTAGCAAGTTTAATTAATGGAAACATAGATATAAATTTCTATGACAGCGATTGGGCGTTGTTTCTTTTAACTTCTTAGCAAGTTTAATTAATGGAAACACTTGAGCCTTCAGAGAGGCTTTGAATTGCATTTCTTTTAACTTCTTAGCAAGTTTAATTAATGGAAACTCCGGGTCGGGCCAGTGTTCGCCCATGAGGTTTTTCTTTTAACTTCTTAGCAAGTTTAATTAATGGAAACAGACTAACGAGAGAGGGAAAGAAGAATCCCTCTCAACTTTTAACTTCTTAGCAAGTTTAATTAATGGAAACAACAGAAGCCTTGGTCAGAGCCAGGTGGGCAGCCTCCTTTTAACTTCTTAGCAAGTTTAATTAATGGAAACCTTTCCACGGTGGCAAGACGAGTTTTTAAATTGCTTCTTTTAACTTCTTAGCAAGTTTAATTAATGGAAACTACGGCTATTGCAAGAGCGATAGCTGCTAAAAATACTACTTTTAACTTCTTAGCAAGTTTAATTAATGGAAACAGAATGTAAACATAGTAAAGTTGGGTAATGTACTACCTAACCACGCCACTTTTAACTTCTTAGCAAGTTTAATTAATGGAAACTTTCACAACCTTGAATCCATCATCGCCAAAAACAACCTTTTAACTTCTTAGCAAGTTTAATTAATGGAAACCTTTTTATCCGTCTGGTTTCAGACGGGATAAGGTTTATGCGAGAATGCTTTTAACTTCTTAGCAAGTTTAATTAATGGAAACGTTAGCGTCGCAAGTAGTTTTCGCCGCGTCCAAATCTTTTAACTTCTTAGCAAGTTTAATTAATGGAAACGCGATATCGAGTGTGAACATTAGTAAAGTTTGGTAACTTTTAACTTCTTAGCAAGTTTAATTAATGGAAACTTTTACCAACCCGTTGCGGTTGGTTGAAAAGAATACTCCTTTTAACTTCTTAGCAAGTTTAATTGATGGAAACCACTTCTTCTCGGTCTCGGGAGCGGTCTCTTTCTCCCAACTTTTAACTTCTTAGCAAGTTTAATTAATGGAAACGGTAACGTATGAACGCTACCTTTAGTTTTGGGTCAAGGTCAACTTTTAACTTCTTAGCAAGTTTAATTAATGGAAACCATTCAACGGAGTAGGGGCAATTCATGAATTGCCCCTACTGCTTTTAACTTCTTAGCAAGTTTAATTAATGGAAACACATCGAACGCCTTGGGCTGCGCCTTTGCACACGCCGCCAAACTTTTAACTTCTTAGCAAGTTTAATTAATGGAAACAACACGAAAATGGGTTAGAAGCCAGTTCGGATTCAGATTCTTTTAACTTCTTAGCAAGTTTAATTAATGGAAACACGAGGCAGAGAGCGACCAACCCCCCAACAATTGTCAACTTTTAACTTCTTAGCAAGTTTAATTAATGGAAACTGAAGCATGAGGCGCAGGCGAGAGGTCATCCGTGTTGGTCTTTTAACTTCTTAGCAAGTTTAATTAATGGAAACAAGTAACGGCAGGGTTCTCCAAATTCTATTCCTGCCTCGGCTTTTAACTTCTTAGCAAGTTTAATTAATGGAAACTCAAGAGCACCCAAGGGTCCGCATTGGGGTCCTGTTCTTTTAACTTCTTAGCAAGTTTAATTAATGGAAACTGATGTATGCGGCTGGGCCCAATGTCCACAGCCATGCCTTTTAACTTCTTAGCAAGTTTAATTAATGGAAACCATCCAACGGAGTAGGGGCAATTCATGAATTGCCCCTACTGCTTTTAACTTCTTAGCAAGTTTAATTAATGGAAACAAAAGGCCACCCCACCAAAATCCAGGGATTCCATCGACTTTTAACTTCTTAGCAAGTTTAATTTTTAAAAAATCTCTGAGTTGGTTGGCATCGGGCCAATTTACTGAATTTGCATAGGGTTTAATGAGTTTAATTGTTGAATAAATGTAGCGCGATCACGCT
>NZ_JADEXI010000509.1:0-3339 GCF_015207185.1 Microcystis sp. LEGE 08355
TCAGTTATCAGTTATCAGTTATCAGTTATCAGTTATCAGTTATCAGTTATCAGTTATCAGTTATCAGTTATCAGTTATCAGTTATCAGTTATCAGTTATCAGTTATCAGTTATCAGTTATCAGTTATGGGTTCACTGTTTACTGTTTACTGTTTACTCTCCCCCATAGATAATCATGTCAGAAAATATCTCCCTAAGCAGTCTATCAATTCGTCGTCATATAGGAGTATTGATGTTAACTATAGCAGTTATCATCATCGGTCTTTTTTTTCTAAATCGTTTAGAAGTGGACTTGCTACCTTCTATCACTTATCCCCGCATTAGTTTAAGGATGAATGTCCCGGGAGTTTCCCCGGAAGTTATTCTCGAAGAAGTAACTAAACCCCTAGAAGAGGGAATGAGTGCCACCGAGGGAGTAGTGCAAGTTTATTCAGAAACTCGCGAGGGAAGGATGCGAGTAGATTTATTTTTTCAACCGGGGGGAGATTTAAATGTTGCTTTAAATGAAGCTACCGAAAGTTTTAATCGTGTCCGACAAAATTTACCCGATATTATTGAGGAACCGCGCTTAAACAAATTTGAACCCTCTCGTTTACCCGTCTATGAATTTGCTCTCGTTTCTGATACCCTACCCCTAAAAGATTTAAGATTATTTGCCGATGAAGAATTAGGTAGAGAATTAGGATTTGTGGGAGGAGTGGCAGTGGTGGACGTGATTGGGGGAGTTAGAGAAGAAATTCAAGTTAATATTGACCTGCAGCGATTACAATCTTTAGGAGTGGGATTAAATCAGGTTTTAGACACCCTAAAAAGACGTAATCAGGACATCTCTGGGGGCCGACTAGAGGGAGAAACTGGGGAACCTTTAACCCGCGCAGTGGGGAAATTTAAAAACGTAGCGGATATCCAAGATTTAGCACTGACCGATAGTAATAATCCCGAAGAAAAAATCTATCTGCGGGATGTGGCCAGAGTTATCGATGGGACAGAAGAACAAAGAATTTTTGTCACCCTAAATGGAAAAAATGCCGTGCGGGTTAGCGTCCAAAAACAACCCAATGCGAACACGATTGCTGTGGTAGAAGGGGTCAAAAAACGCATTGCCGAATTAAAAAAATCCGGGTTGATTCCAGAGGGGATGCAAGTCGTCCCCACTACCGATGAGTCTGTATTTATCCAAAATGCGGTTAATAACGTGGTTTCGTCGGGACTAGCAGGGACAATTCTAGCAGGATTGACTGTATTCGTCTTTCTCGGTTCCCTGCGACAGACTTTTATCATTACCCTAGCGATTCCTCTTTCTACCCTGGTCGCAATCATCTGTATGAAGTTATTTGGGTTATCGATAAATGTGTTTAGTTTGGGAGGATTGGCCCTAGGGGTGGGTATCGTGGTGGATAATTCCATTGTCATGCTGGAAAATATTGCCCTCAAGGTTAATCAAAACCAAAATAAGCGAGATTTTTTAGAAATTGCCCGGAATAGCAGCCAAGAGGTAGAATCTGCTTTAGTGGCCTCCACTGCGACTAATCTCGTCTCTATCCTGCCATTTTTATTACTGGGTGGTTTTATTTCCCTGCTGTTTAACGAGATTATCCTCACTATCAGTTTTGCTGTGGCTGCTTCTCTCCTGTGTGCGTTAACCGTTGTTCCCATGTTAGCCAGTCGTTTGTTAAATATGCAGGTTGACCGTGGTATTCAGCGATTTTGGCTCTTAAAAGTCTTTAGTCAACGTCTAGAAGGTTTAACCATTCTCTACGGTCGTTGTTTAGCTAAAATCATCCGCTACAGAATACCTGTTATCCTACTGGCCTTTTTAATTTTAGGGGGAAGTAGTTTCTATCTCTGGCAATATATCCCCCAGGAAGTCTTTAGTCGTATTCAAACCGGACAGGTGAGCCTTTTTGCTCAATTTCCCCCCGGTACCAATTTAAATACTAACCGTCAGGTGATGCGGGAAGTAGAAAAGATTTTATTATCACAACCGGAAACTGAGTATGTTTTTACTACCAGTGGCGGTTCTCTTTTTGGCACAACTACCAATGAAAATATTTTGCGCGCTTCTAGTACGATTAATCTCAAACAAGGCACTAATACAGAAGCATATATCGAACGCATGAGCAAAGCACTAGAGCAATTAAACCTCGTTAACGTGCGTTTGCGTCTCACCCCCGGTCAAGTGCGCGGTATTATTCTTAATAACTCTCCCTCCGTCGGTGCTGACGTGGATGTGATGTTACAGGGACCCGATGGGAAAACTTTAGAGCAAGCTGGTGAAGAAATCCTCAGTATTCTCGATGAAAAAGTCCCTAGTGCCCGTTTTCGTCCCGATGCTGACCCCAGACAACCGGAAATCCAGATTAAACCCGATTGGACCCGCTTAAATAGTTTGGGATTGAGTACCTTGGAAGTGGGACAAACGCTACGGACCGCTATTCAAGGATCGATCCCCACCCAACTGCAACGGGGAGAAAGATTAATCGATATCCGGGTGCAATTAGACCCCGACTCGCGGCAAAAAATTAGTGACATCTCACAAATACCTATTTTTGTCAATAGACAAGAAGACTTAAAATTAGCAGATATCGCCAGGATTGAAGGGGGAAAAACCCCAGCAGTCATCCAGAGAATTAATCAGCGTCAAGTTTTTATTATTATCGGCAGTTTAGTCGAGGGTGCGAAATTAAGTGACGCACTCGCGGGAGTACAATCGGTTTTAAATTCCACTCCCTTACCCGATGGTATCAGCATTTTACCCAGTGCTGCTGCCATGTCTAATCAAGAAATTCAGGGTTCTTTGGGTTTATTAGCGGGTTTATCGGTATTTTTAGTCTTTGTGGTCATGGCCGTGCAGTATAACTCGCTTATAGACCCTTTGGTGATTATGTTAACCGTTCCTTTGGCCCTAGCGGGGGGAATTTTTGGGCTATATTGGACTAAAACCCCGATTAATGCCATTGTCATCGTCGGGGTGGTTTTATTGGTGGGCATTGTGGTTAATAACGGGATTATTATGGTGGAATTGGCCAATCAATTGCGGCAAGAATTCGGTTTTACTCGACTACAAGCCATTTTAAAGGCCGCTCCCCAACGTTTACGACCGATTTTGATGACCACCGTGACCACGGTTTTAGGTTTATTTCCCCTCGCTTTAGGATTGGGAGAGGGGGGAGAATTCCTGCAACCTTTAGGAATTGTCGTTTTTTCGGGTTTGTCTTTAGCAACTCTGTTAACTCTGTTTATTATTCCCTGTTTTTACGTTTTATTCTCCAGAAAATAATCTTCTTGGACAGTAGGGTGTAGGGTGTGGGGTGTAGGGTGTGGGGTGTAGGGTGTAGGG
>NZ_JADEXI010000510.1:0-3339 GCF_015207185.1 Microcystis sp. LEGE 08355
TAAGATACAGCTTTTTAAGCAATAATAACCGCGCACCCGAATACGCTTTACCCGGTTTAGACGGAGAAAAACGCCATTTACGCCTAGAATTGAAGTTATTAGCAGAAGTGGGACTGATCGGGCTGCCCAATGCGGGAAAATCCACCCTAATCTCCGCCGTTTCCTCTGCTCGTCCCAAAATCGCCGATTATCCCTTTACGACTCTTATCCCTAACTTGGGAGTGGTACGCAAACCCACAGGAGACGGGACGGTATTCGCCGATATTCCTGGATTAATCGAGGGAGCGCACCGAGGAATCGGCCTAGGACACGAATTTTTGCGCCATATCGAACGCACACGCCTGTTAATTCATCTTGTCTCCTTGACAGCAGAAGACCCGATCGCCGATTATCAAATTATCCAAGGGGAATTAGCCGCCTATGGTCGAGGCTTAGAAAAGCGATCGCAAATACTGGTTTTCAACAAAATTGATGCTGTGGACGAGGAAACGATAGATAACTATCAAAAGCAGTTTGCTAAAATAACCAATGCCGAGATTTTGACTATTTCCGCCGTAACAGGAGCCGGATTAACCACTTTACTCGCCAAAGTTTGGCAGCAATTAGAGCAACTGGAGAGGGTCGAGGATGAAACCCCTTCCCTGTTTTCCTAAAATCGCTCGTTAGTTGTTGAGCTGCCGGGGTGCGGGTGGTCGGCGATTGCTCGGTCTTCTTTCCGTACCTTCAAAGTTACCATTAGAACGACGGGTGCGGCGCTGTTCGCCTTCATTTTCGGCCGCATAGACTTCTAGATAAAGAGAACGACCCGCACTCGCGGCCGCCATTTCTAGGGTAGTTCTAATCGCCTGTAAATTGCGTCCTCCCCGGCCGTAAACTTTGCCTTTATCGGCATCATCGAAGGCTACACGCACCCAAAGACGTTCATTTTCCTTACAGCGCTCGATATCCAATCTCAGACTGGCCGGATCTTCCAAAAACGGCTCGATAATAAATTTCACCAGTTCGAGATAATTGGGGGTACTAGGCATTGATTTTCTCGAAAATTTTCTGTTTGGTGAGAATGCCGCGCACGGTGTCTGTCGGTTGCGCTCCTTGTTGTAAGCGTCGGATGATTCCTTCTTCATCCAGACGCACTTCATCGGTGCGGGGATTGTAAAATCCTAATTCCTCTAGGGGACGACCATCGCGACGACTGGTGCTAACGGCCGCAACGATACGATAACTGGCTTCGCGTTTTTTACCAAAGCGTTTTAGACGTAATTTGATCATGGTTACTCAAAAATTCTTCTTTCCGATTCTAACTCATCCGGACGGTATTTCCACAAGTGGCGATCGAGGGAACGGTCGGCAGCCATTGGCTATTATTGAAAATAACGCCGATATCTTAATGGTGAGGTACAAAGTTGAAGTGTGTTAGTTTTGGCTAACACACCCGAAATTAAGATTAAATTAAACCTCTTGCATAATTAGGGTTGGCTGAATAATGGTAAAACCCTTTTAAAATAAGGCTTTTGACCTGCTAAAATCCGATGTTCATGCTGCGAAAATAGGATTAAGACCTTCAAAAACCTTGCATTATCCTTCTTTTAGTACACAAACTGGTACAAAAAAAAGAGGATAACAAAGCCTGAAACGACCGGCTACTGACTCCTAACCCTAACAACAATTTTTGATTTTTACAAGAGGTCTAGTTTTTACCCTTCTCTAACCGTAAACTTTCCCATAATACTCTTGATATTCTTTGGATAACAAAGGTTGCCACCAATCCCGATGATCGAGATACCATTGAATGGTTCTTCTTAATCCCCCCTCTACCGTTTCTTGAGGTTGCCAACCTAATTCAGTGCGAATTTTAGTGGCATCAATAGCATACCGGCGATCGTGTCCGGGGCGATCCTTGACAAAAGTAATTAAATTCTGAGCGGGTTTCACGGGTAAATCGGGAGCTAATTCATCCATTAACTCACATAACATCCTGACTAAATCGATATTTTTTACCTCATTATTTCCGCCAATATTATAGGTTTCTCCCGCTTTTCCTTTGTGAATAACTGTATCTAAAGCTTGACAATGATCCCGAACATATAACCAATCTCGCACATTTTGACCATCACCATAAACGGGTAAAGGTTTCCCCAAAAGAATATTAATACACATCAAAGGAATTAACTTTTCGGGAAAATGATAGGAACCATAATTATTAGAGCAATTAGTAATAATTGTCGGCATTCCGTAGGTATGAAAATAAGCTCTTGCTAGATGATCACTCCCCGCTTTTGAGGCAGAATAGGGACTATTAGGAGCATAGGGAGTAGTTTCGGTAAAAGCCGGATCATCTACTCCTAAACTGCCATAAACCTCATCGGTGGAAACGTGCAGAAAACGATAGTGATCGGGTTGATGATTACTTAACCAATGTTGCCGAAAACTTTCTAATAGAGTAAAAGTTCCCACCACATTAGTCTGCACAAAAGCCCCAGGTCCAAGAATCGATCGATCCACATGGGATTCCGCGGCAAAATGGGCAACTGTATCTATATTTTCACCGGCAAATAATTGATCAACTAAAGCTTGATCGCAGATATCCCCTTGCAGAAAACGGAAATTCTTTCTATCTTTCAGTGTCCCTAAATTATTCAAATTGCCCGCATAGGTAAGAGCATCAAGAACAATTACACGATCCTCAGGATAATTCTCGCACCAATGATGAACAAAATTCGAGCCGATAAATCCTGCTCCACCAGTAATTACTATGCTTCTAGCTTGATTCTCTGTCGCCATGGCCACCTCTAGCAAAAGTTCGCTACTTATTTTAGGCTTTTTTGCTTCACACTTCTTCATCAAAAGTGATCCGATCAGAGTGATAATCCGGCGGTTCAACGTGAATTAAAATTCTCACAGGGCTAAATTGTTGGCTTAATCTTGCTTCCACCGCTTCCGTGATTGCGTGAGCAGTTTCCACATCTTGAGCGGAGACAACTAGGTGCATTTCTATAAATACCTGTCTTCCCACCACTCCCCGAGACGCGATCGCATGACAATTAAGCACCCCCGGCACCTCCAGGACAATTTGATGAATCACTTCAGGAGCGATCGCCATTTCATCCACTAACAAAGGTAAATTCTCCTTGAGGACTTTCCAACCACTGCTAAACACCAAAAAAGCGACAGGAAAGGACAAAATCACATCTAACCATTGTAATTGGGGAATATTAGCCGTATTGCCCACCCAAACCCCAACTAACCCCAATAAAACTGTAATTGTCACCCACACATCACTCATGGTATGACGAGCATCGGCAATCAAAATCACACTACCGACACGCTGCCCCACCGATC
>NZ_JADEXI010000511.1:0-3338 GCF_015207185.1 Microcystis sp. LEGE 08355
TGTGTATAAGAGACAGGTGGAGTAGTGGGGTATTGGGGGAATTTCAACTAAAACCCCAACTCCCTACAACCCTACAACCCTAAAACCCTAAAACCCTATCTCCTGACGACCGACTCCTGAGGATTAAAAAAAGAGATGACTATCGGGTTGAATATTAATTTCCATCGGGACAGCTTGGGGTTCAGCATTCATGGCAAAATAGATAGCATCGGCGGCGGTTTGAGCGGTTAACATTTTAGTGCGATCAACTTTTAAGCTCACCTGATCCCAAAAAGGAGTATCGACACCACCAAAATAGAATAAAGTCATTTTAATACCATAGCGTTTTAACTCATCGGCCAAACATTTACTAAAACCCACCACCCCGTACTTAGAAGCACAATAAGCGGCAGCCATAGCCATAGAATGCTTACCCAAAATTCCCACCACATTACAGATATGACCAGCCTTATTTTCCTTCATCACATTAGCCGCAGCCTGACAGGTATAAAAACTCCCCTTCAGATTGAGGTCGAGCATTTTATCTAAATCTTCCGGCGTGATTTTATTATATTGTTTCATCACACCGGCTCCAGCCGCATTAACCAACACATCCAACCGGCCGTAATGGGAGACAATTTTTGCCATCAAAGTTTCCACCTGAGTGGGATTGGTGATATCCGTCGGCACAATTAAAGAAGGACAAGGCAACTCACCAGCTAAATTAGATAAATTATCGGCATTTCTGGCCACTAATACGAGTTTATGACCATTAACAGCTAGTTTACCCGCTAAAGCGGCACCTATACCCCCCGTAGCACCGACAATCAGGACAACTTTTTCGCTCATAATTATTTATAAATTTTTACAAATCTTATTGTAAACTGTTCCAACTGGAAAATCATCGCTAGTCCCAACCCCTTGATTAATGGTTAACCAACTTCTGATAGGATCAACCGTGACAATGTAAAGAAATTTTTATGACTGTACTGACCGAAGGAATCGCGCCCCACGGTGGGCAATTAATTAATCGTATTGCTACCGCTGCCGAAAAAGCTGAATTTCTGGCCCTAGCTGAAAAACTACCGCGAGTTTCCCTCGATGAACGATCGCTCTCGGATTTAGTTATGATTGCTATTGGTGGTTTCAGTCCCCTAAAAGGCTTTATGGAACAGGACGACTACGAAAAAGTCGTCGATGATATGCGTCTAATCAATGGTTTACCCTGGGCAATTCCCGTGACTCTTTCCGTTAGCGAAGAAGTGGCGGATCCTCTCAAAGAAGGCAACTGGATTCGTTTAGATGACAGCGAAGGCAACTTTGTCGGAGTCCTGGAACTAACCCAAAAATACCGTTATAATAAGGCCCACGAAGCAGTTAACGTCTATCGTACCGACGACCAGAAACACCCCGGGGTAAAAGTCCTCTACGAACAGGGAGAAATTAACCTCGCAGGTCCAATATGGTTACTTCAGCGCGATCCTCATCCCCAGTTTCCCAAATATCAGATCGATCCTCTGCAATCGCGCAAGATGTTCCACGAAAAAGCTTGGAAAACGATTGTCGGTTTCCAAACCCGTAATCCCATCCACCGGGCCCACGAATACATTCAAAAATGCGCCCTAGAAGTGGTAGATGGTTTATTCTTGCATCCTCTTGTCGGCGCTACCAAAAGCGATGATGTGCCAGCCGATGTGCGGATGCGTTGCTATGAGATCATGATGGATAAATACTTTCCCCAAGATCGCGTTATTCTGGCTATCAACCCCTCAGCTATGCGTTATGCCGGCCCCCGGGAAGCAATTTTCCACGCTATTATCCGCAAAAACTACGGTTGTACCCATTTTATCGTTGGTCGTGACCATGCCGGAGTCGGGGACTACTACGGAACCTACGATGCTCAGTATATCTTTGATGAGTTCGAGCCTGGGGAATTGGGAATCGTGCCGATGAAGTTTGAACACGCTTTCTACTGTACCCGCACTTCGGGAATGGCAACCACCAAAACTAGCCCCAGTTTACCGGAAGAAAGAATCCACCTTTCGGGAACAAAAGTCCGGGAACTGCTGCGTAAAGGGGAATTACCACCTCCAGAATTTTCCCGTCCGGAAGTGGCTGCCGAATTAATCCGGGCTATGCGAGAGTCATGAACATAACTAGGCGAGAATTGATCCAGCAGACAGGTTGGGGGTTGCTGACTTTGGCCATTAGTCAAGGGACCCTTAACCGTCATTTGGCTGCTCTCGCCGCCCCTAATCCCCGAAAATTGGCTCTTTTAGTCGGTATTGACCAGTATGGGGCGAATATTCCGCCGCTGCCCGGTTGTCTTACCGATGTGGAGTTACAAAAAGACCTTCTCCGTTATCGTTTTGGTTTTCAGGATGCTGATATAGTGACCTTAACGGGAAAAAAAGCCAGTCGAGAAGCGATCAAAGCGGCTTTTTTAGAACACCTGATCGCCCAAGCCAAGGCAGGGGATGTGGTCATTTTTCACTTTAGCGGTTATGGCAGTGTTGGGGCCCGAAAAGAGGTTTTTATTACTGCTGATGGGGCAGAAAATGCTTTACTTAAGGAAAATATCCTGCTGATGGCTCGCTGTCTAGCTACGGATAAGTTTAGCTTGGTTTTTGATAGTAGTCATCTCCCCCAACCTCAGCCCTATCTCGGTAATCTTCGCGTTCGTTCCTATCCCGAAAGCCTGACTGATCTTAACCCCGCCGAGTTAACTTTCGCTGCCGATATTAAAACCCGTTTTAACCTCAAAAATAAGCCTAGTAACGGCGTTATTCTCGCTGCCGCTAAACCGGAGCAACTCGCCCTGGAATTGAGCGGTAATAGCCCTAATGCTGGCTTATTCACCTATGATCTCACCCAGTATCTCTGGCAAGCTTGCCCCAGTCCGACAATTGCGATCGCTTTTCCCCATCTCCGTAATCTTGTCGCTAGTCACAGCAGTGAACAACAGCAGCCGGCAATCCTAACCAGTAATCAAAATAATTCTGCGCCGCTTTATCATATACAGCCAGAAAAGTCAAGGGGTGGGGCGGCAATTGTTACAAATCTTATTGATGAACGCACCCTAGAAGTCAATCTGGTCGGCCTGCCCTTAGAAATCCTAGAAAATTACGGAATTAACTCCTGTTTGAGCTTTATTGAGGCGACTGGGGAGGAAATCAGCCTACAAATTCTCTCCCGTCAGGGTTTAAAAGCCAAAGCGCAATTATTATCCCCGGCTGCTTCCCTAGAAATAGGACAGATTCTAGAGGAAAAATTGCGGGTTTTTCCGAGTAAAATCGGCTTAATCGTCGGTTTGGATAGTAACTTAACCCGAATTGAACGGGTAGATGCCACCAGTACCT
>NZ_JADEXI010000512.1:0-3336 GCF_015207185.1 Microcystis sp. LEGE 08355
TACCTCACCATTAAGATAAATGCTATAATTATTTGATTCAAGAGCCAAAAGTAAAACCAGAAATATAGAGAGCTTACTAACAAGCTCTCTATAAAGTTTCGGTCTTTTACCACTTATCTTCCAGACTAGGATCTGTTAGCAGTATTCAAGCTACCAACTTGAATATTCAGATTAATTTTTTGTCCTTCCCGGCTAATTTCTACGGGTAAATTATCGCCGATTTGAGTGTTATCAACAATTTCCTGAACCGCATCGGGATCGGTGACATTCTTACCACCTACAGACTTTAACACATCACCCGATCGCAATCCCGCTGCTGCGGCAGGAGAATCTCTCATCACCCGCACTAACAAGACACCAGAATCATCGGGGATAGTCCAATTATCAGCCATAGGACTATCGGCTAATTGTTCTTTTACCTCTGGAGTTAACTGTACCATTTGAACACCGAGATAGGGATGTTCCACCTTACCCGTGGCGATTAATTGTTCAGCGATTCTTTGGGCAGTCTTAATCGGAATAGCAAAACCTAAACCCTGGGCATTTTGAATGATAGCGGTGTTAACTCCGATAACTTCTCCCCGAGCATTTAACAAAGGTCCGCCGGAATTTCCGGGGTTAATTGCCGCATCGGTTTGTAGGAAATCCACCCGTTTATCACTAGCACCAATTTGGGAGCCATTGCGTTCCTTGGCACTAATAATCCCCGTGGTGACAGTGTTATCTAATCCCAAAGGATTACCGATAGCGATCGCCCATTCTCCCACCTGTAAACTATCAGAATTACCTAATTTAACTGTGGGTAAATTGCTCGTTTCTACCTGTACCACTGCCACATCAGTTAAAGGATCACTACCTAAAACTTTACCATCGATAGTGCGACCATCTTTGAGGGTGACAGTCACCTTATCTGCTCCCTCGACAACGTGAGCATTGGTGATAATTTTACCGTCATTACTGATAATAAACCCGGAACCTGTACCCCTTTGAACTTGTTTTTCTCCTCGCTCTGGTATTTGGGAACCGAAGAAGCGACGGAAAACAGGATCGTTAGCAAATTCCGAAAAATCACCGCCTCCATTGACTTCCCTAGAAGCATTAATTCTTACCACCGCCGGCCCCACTTCTTGCACCACAGAAGCGACAAAATTGGTGGGAATAACCAGAGACGAGGAAGCGGCTGCGGCTGCTGTGGAGGGGCGAGGATTATTGGCAGCCGGGGCAATATTTTGGGCTAATTCTAGAGGATTTTGACTGTAGGCGTAGGTGGCACCGATACCTAAACCGGCACCCAAAACCAGTAAGGAGGAATAGGCAAAAAGTTTTTTCATTGCAGAAGATTTGGAGCGTTTGGGATTAACTTCGTTGATCGGGGAAATATTATCGTTAAAAATATTGCGAGTCATAGTTTTTATTGTTTAACCATTCTGAGAAGGGAATAAAAGTCAGTCCTAATAATCGTGGGTGTGAGAGGAGTGTTTCGGAAAACGGCTTGGGACTGACTATCTCTAATTTAGGTGGGGGATATGAACTTACTGTGACGCAGACATGAACTTTTGATTACAAGTTCATTGTTTTATAGTTTTTGACAGCTATAAGCATTAATACGCATGGCACAAGTGAGATGCTCCTCAGCAGAATAGACTCACTACTATGGCACAATTTAATTTTTGGGTTGCATTAATTAACCTAATCTAGGGAAGATAACAATAGAAAAAACGGAATTGTGAGGATAGTTTTATGTTTCGTTAGCCTTTGGGATGCAGGAGAAAAGCCAATAACCAACCGCTTGCTAAACCGCTTAGATTTGTAACCTCAAGAATCAGAAAAATATTGAAAAGGCTAAAGTTTTTCTTTTCTAACTCGTATGTAGTCAAAAACAAAGTAAAGAATATTCCTATACTCCCTATTCCAGTTACTATTCCCCCAAGAACATTCCCTGACATAAAACTGAAAGTAATACCACCTATCAATCCAAAGACAACCAAGAAAAATAAATCTTGAACACCTGTCCAGTGATAAAAAATCGAAGCCGCAAGCCAAACCACACCCGCAGCCCCAGCCCAAACCGCAGCCCCAGCCACAGCTTCCCAATGTGCTAAACGCACGACTGAAGCGTAACCGACTAGAGCATAAACAAGAAACATACCGATTAACCAACCCCAGGGAAGAGCTTTGAGTTTTTTCTGAAGAGAATTTTCAGAAGGTTTTGGGTTAACAGGGGCTTTTGTTTCAGCTACTTTTGGCTCTTTCTTTGGCTGTGGGGGATTAACTTTTTCTTGACGATATTTCTTTTCTACAGGAGGCGGTGGTAATTCCAATTGTTGAAGCCAATCGGACATAGACTGAGGGCGGTTTTCTTTTTCCAAAGCCATCCCCAGAGTAATGGCTTTGTTAAGATGATCACTTAAATTAGGATTAATTTCTTTCGGTGATGTTAAAGGACGATTCTCTAAACGGCGTTCCATTGAAGGAGTCGGTCTTTGACCTGTTACCGCATAATAAAAACTGGCCGCTAGGGTGTAAATATCCACACTAGGCTGACGATTGGCTTTGCTACCTCCATAAATTTGTTCATAGGGGGCAAAACTGGGATTCGCGGCATAATCCGTCGAACTACTACCAGCCGGAATAATCTCTTTAGCAATGCCAAAATCAATCAGGATAGCATTCCCATTGGGTTGAATCATAATATTACCAGGGTGAGCATCTCGGTGTACCATTCCTGCTTGATGAACTGCCTCTAATGCGCTGCCAATTTGCCGAATATATTTCAAACATTCCGCTTCCGATAATTTTCCTTGAGTTTTCACCTTTTCGATCAAAGTTTGACCCTGAATAAAATCCATCACCAAACAGGGAACTTGACCTTCCATAAAAAAATCGGAAATACGGACGATATGGGGATGGGGAGTCTGGGAAAATTTGGCTAACTTGCGTCCTTCTTCCTCAAATTGTTTAACATAATCCTTGTATTCCGTATCTCTTTTTTGCAAAATATCAGGAGTTTTGATCACCACTTCCATGATGAGTTGGCGATGACGTGCTTTATAGGTCAGGCCAAACCCTCCCCGTCCCAAGACCGCAAGGATCTCGTACTTGCCATTGTGGAGGAGTTGTCCCGCTTGCCAAACCATAAAATTTTGCAACAGTTATTTTTATTATACCAAAAAATCTGCCGTTGTCTCAAAATTGGCTTATATTTTGGTATTTGAGTTTGGGTGGTGATTCGGTAGTAGTGATGGCGGCTTAATCTTTGATCAGGGAGCATCTCATTTATGCAAGTGAGTAATTGTACTTATACCTAAAACTGCTTTCTAGCAAGGCTTTCAAAAT
>NZ_JADEXI010000513.1:0-3334 GCF_015207185.1 Microcystis sp. LEGE 08355
GCGATGCTCAATAATAGAACAATACCAGCTATCCTTCATTGATGGCGGTGCGTCCTGCTGTACTTTTAATTTGAGCAAGTGAGCCAAAAGAATCATCAAATTACTTTCTAAAGTTCTTTTTTCCGATTTTCCCAACTCGGTTAACTCCTCAATTAAGTTATCAGTATCCAGCGCAGCAAATTCCCGCTTCTGTAGGTGGCTAATTGTTGTTGCGAGCCACAATTGAAAATCTTGTTCGTAGAGAGTTTTGGACATAGCGATAAGTTGTTCCTTCGAGTCAATAACTAGATTGGTAACTAAGCGGCTACAATTCTCAAGGCGTTACTAATTTCTAGCTTCCCTTGTAGTTTACCAAAAAATCACCTAAAATGGAAACTATCTGTATCCCTTGCTGACTGCATCTGGCTCCCTACACCATTTTCTAGTATCTTTGAGCAACCCGGCGAAAGATAAGGATTTAAAACTATGCCTTTAAGTTGGAATGAAATTAAAAATCGCGCCATCGCTTTTCAAAAAGAGTGGCAAGGAGAGACTTCAGAAAAAGCAGAATCTCAGTCTTTTTGGAATGAGTTTTTTCATGTCTTTGGCATTTCACGGCGTAGGGTAGCCAGTTTTGAGCAACCGATAAAAAAAGCAGATAATAAACAGGGTTTTATTGATTTACTCTGGAAAGGAACGATTTTAGTTGAGCATAAATCGAAGGGTAAAGATTTAGAAAAAGCCACACAACAGGCTAAGGATTATTTTCCCAATTTAAAGGAACATGAGTTACCGCGTTATATTTTAGTCTCGGATTTTCAACGGTTTAAATTATATGATTTAGATTCGGGCAATCAATGGGAATTTGAATTAAGCAATTTTGTTGATAATGTTCATTTATTTGATTTTATTGCTGGTTACGAAAAGCGAGTTTATAAAGACGAAGATCCCGTCAATATTCAAGCCGCCGAGTTAATGGGAAAACTTCATGATTGCCTCAAAGAAATTGGTTATATAGGGCATGATTTGGAAGTTTATCTAGTGCGTTTATTATTTTGTTTATTTGCCGATGATACGGGTATTTTTAATAAGGGGATTTTCTGGGAATATATTGACCTACATACCAAAGAAGATGGCAGTGATTTGGCGATGCACATTGATGCTATTTTTCAGGTTTTGAATACACCAGAAGAAAAAAGATTAAAAAATCTCGATGAGAATTTAACTCAATTTCCCTACATAAATGGCAAGTTATTTGAGGAGTCATTACCCTTAGCGGCTTTTGATAGCAAGATGCGAGTCATGTTATTAGAAGCTTGTGCTTTTGATTGGGGAAAAATTTCCCCTGCTATTTTTGGTTCTATGTTTCAAGCGGTAATGAATCCAAAAGAGCGACGCAATTTAGGGGCGCATTATACCTCCGAGAAGAATATTCAAAAGGTGATTAAACCGTTATTTTTAGATGATTTATCCAGAGAATTTGAGAAGGTTAAAGGCAATCGCAATAAATTACTAGAATTTCAGAAAAAGATTGCTAATTTATATTTTCTTGATCCTGCCTGTGGTTGCGGCAATTTTTTAATTATTACCTATCGGGAGTTACGGGATTTAGAGATTTTGGTATTACAGGAGTTAGATAAAACGGGGCAGTTAGTAACAGATATTAGTACCATTATTCAGGTAGATGTCAATCAGTTTGCTGGTATTGAATACGATGAGTTTGCAGTGAGGGTGGCTGAGGTGGCGATGTGGTTAATTGATCATCAGATGAATATTAAAGTTAGTAATACTTTTGGTCAATATTTTGTGCGTTTACCATTAAAGAAAGCGGCAAAGATTGTTCATGGAAATGCCTTGCGGATTGATTGGGAAGAAGTTATCTCAAAAGAGAAGCTCAATTTTATTTTAGGAAATCCTCCTTTTGTTGGTGCGATGATTATGAACGATGAGCAAAGGAATGATATGGCTTATGTTTTCGACGGTGAGAAAGGAATAGGAGTTTTGGATTATGTGTGTGCATGGTATATTAAGGCTGCTCAAATAATTCAGGGCAATAGAATCAGGGTTGCTTTTGTTTCCACAAATTCTATATCTCAAGGTGAGCAAGTTGCCTTACTTTGGAATATTCTTTTTCAAAAATATCAGTTAAAAATTCATTTTGCCCATCGTACTTTTAAATGGAGTAATGAAGCCAAAGGAAACGCCGCAGTTCATTGTGTTATTATTGGCTTTGCAAGTTTTAATATAACAAATAAAATCCTCTTTGATTATGAAGATATTCAAGGTGAATCATTAGTTGTTAAGTCTAATAATATTAATCCCTATTTGGTTGATGGAAGTGACATCATTATTAATAACCGGAGTTTTCCTTTATCTAATGTTCCATTAATGCGTTTTGGTAGTATGCCAAGAGATGGTGGTAATTTTATTTTTACAGAACCAGAAAAAGAAGAATTTTTAAAATTAGAGCCGAAGGCAGAAAAATGGATTAAACCTTATACAGGAGCGCAAGAATTTATTAATGGTCATAGTCGCTACTGTCTATGGTTACTTGATATTTCTCCCAGGGAATTAAAGACATTACCAGAAGTCATCAAAAAAGTAGATAAGGTTAAAAATTTTAGATTAAAAAGTAAAGCAGCTTCTACTCGTAAATTTGCGGCGACACCTACTCTATTCTGTCAAATAGCACAACCCGAAACGAATTATTTACTTGTTCCCCGTGTTTCATCTGAAAGAAGAAAATATATTCCAATAGGTTTTATGAATAAAAATGTGATTGGTAATGATCAAGTTTTATTAATTCCTAATGCAAACCTATATTTATTTGGTATTCTTACTTCAGAAATGCACATGGCATGGGTTAAATATGTGTGTGGCAGATTAAAAAGCGATTATCGTTATTCAAAAGATATTGTTTATAATAACTACCCCTTTCCAGAAAATATCCCCGACAAACAAAAACAAACCGTCGAAACTTGCGCTCAAGCTGTGCTAGATACTAGGGTAAAATATCCTGATAGTAGCCTTGCGGATTTATACGATCCTTTAACCATGCCTCCCGACTTGCTCAAAGCTCACCAAAAACTTGACAAAGCCGTTGATTTGTGTTATCGTCCCCAACCCTTTACCAGTGAATTAAACCGTATTGAATACCTCTTTGAACTCTACGAAAAATTAACCGTTCCTCTACTCCCTACCAGCAAACAAAAACCCGCAAAAAGAAAAAATCCTCAATAACGAAGAAAGGAGACAGGAGACTCCGAGACAGGAGATTATTTTTATTTATTCTCCCCATTTCCCCACACCCTACACCCTACACCCCACACCCCACCAACAAGCTTTTTGCCGCAAA
>NZ_JADEXI010000514.1:0-3300 GCF_015207185.1 Microcystis sp. LEGE 08355
AGTTTAGCCGATGTGGAAAAACGGCGCCAGGAATTAATCGGTGATCTTACCCACGAATTACGCACCCCTTTAACTGTGGTACGGGGATATTTAGAAGAATTAGCCGATGGTGCGATTGAACCTAATCCAGAACTTTATCAGAAATTAGTGAAAGAAACCCGCAGGTTAGAACGTTTAACCCACGATCTACAGGAGCTATCGCGAGCGGAATCTGGTTATCTCTCGATTAAACTGCAACCTGTTAATTTATTACCTTTGTTAAATTCTCTCATCGAAAAATTTGCCGATCAATTATTAGAAGATGGACCGACTTTACAGTTAGATTGTCCCCCCAATTTACCATCTGTCATGGCCGATCCCGATCGCCTCGAACAAATCTTAGTTAATCTGCTCGGTAATGCCATTCGTTACACTGATAATGGTGCAATTACCCTGCAAGTGACAAGGGACAAAAACCACCTACAAATTGCCGTTATCGATACGGGAATCGGCATCGCAGCCGAGGATTTACCCTTTATTTTCGAGCGCTTTTGGCGGGCCGATCGTTCTCGTTCCCGTTATTCTGGGGGTAGTGGTATTGGTTTGGCGATTACCCGTCGTTTAGTGGAATTACACCAAAGTCAAATCGAGGTGGAAAGTGAATTAGGTAAAGGCAGCACTTTCCGTTTTTCCCTAGCAATATCTCCCAATTTTCAGTGAACAGTAATCAGTAATCAGTAAACTGAAAACTCACATCTGATAACTGATAACTGATAACTGATAACTGATTAAATGCCGTGACTTTTGCCGATTACCCAATGACGACGGAAGAAGCGAGCGAGCGAAGTTTCTTCTAAGGATAAGTAAATCGGTCTTCCGTGGGGACAGGTGCGGGGATTACGGGTATTTTGCCAATCATCGAGTAAATTCTGCATTTCTTCCAAACTCAAAGCTGTACCGTTGCGGATAGCACTCCGGCAAGCGGTAGCCACCTGAGCGGTTTGTAAATCCCCCCCTAAACTTAATTCTAGTAAAGCATCAGCCCGATCCTCCCGTTCTTTTAGTAGAACAGGAATACTACGAATTGCCCAAGAGCGATCGCCAAAACTAGCAATTTCTAATCCTAAACGTTGTAATTGTTCGATTTGTCGAGTAGTTAACTGATTTAAGATGATCGGAGTATCTAACGGCACGATTTCCCAGTTATCCTCTAAACGTTCGTACAAAACCCGCTCATGGGCAATATGTTGTTCGACTAACCATAATCCGTGAGGATGTTCGGCAACTATGTAAGTTTGGTGAATTTGGGCTACTGCCTTTAATTCCAGCCGATTTTTCGAGGATTTCTCCCCTATTGTATAGGTGCTTTTTTCTTCGGCAGCCTTGAGAATTTGACTGACGCGCTGATTTTGCGCTTTTTCGGGTATATGTTCGGGATTTAGTCCTAACGCCTTGTCTATGGCTGAAATTATCTGTTCTTGCCAAAAAATGAGGTTATGCAGGTATATTTCCGCTTTAGCTGGGTGACGATTCCAATCGATCGAACGAGGGTTAAGATGTAGATGGAGAAAACAAACGGGATAGCGATCTTTAGGGACTGTGCGAGCGAAAGCTTCAAATATTGCCTGTTCTAACTCCGATGAGCGCACCATTCGCCCATTAACAGCAATTCTAACCCAATCCGGTTGATGGCGAGAAATGCGATCGGGCAAACCAATGACTAATTCAATTTGAGCAGATTCTGCGTCAGGAGTCGTTAAGTCAAGTTTTAGGGATGCTAAATCGTTAAAATGCAGAGATTTAACTAATTGGGGTAATATTTGACTGGCATCCTTACCCGGACTAATGCGTAACCAATCTTGATGATCTTGGAAAACCTGCCAAGTAATTTGGGGATGACAGAGAGCAAAATTATGAATTAAAGTCTGTATATCCTTTAATTGTTTGCTAATTGACGGTAAAGCTTGACGACGGACAGGAAAGTTACCAAAGAGATTCTCTACCGTCACGATAGTGCCGATAGCTATAGGAATCGTTTCTAAATTATCCGGCTCGCCCTGGTGATTGTAAAGACAATAACAACCCAAATCATCGTCATGGCGACTGGCAACCCGCAGATGCGCCACCTGTGCGATACTGTGCAAAGCTTCACCACGGAATCCGAGACTGGTAATCTGCCAAAGATCGTCCCGTTGGCGGATTTTGCTGGTACTGTGGGCATAGCTACACAGTTGCAAATCTTCTCTAGACATTCCTCTGCCGTTATCCGATACTTGTATTCGCCAGTTTTGGGGAAATATATCGATGGTAATCCTATCTGCCCCCGCATCAATGGCATTTTCGACTAATTCTCGCACCACAGCGCCTAAAGAGTCGATTACCTCTCCTGCGGCAATTAAATCGATTACGTCTTGGGGTAAAACTTGTATGGGCAAGGTCATCAATTAATGGTTTTAGCCAAGGGCAAACTCGGTATATTGTCGCACAGGGGGCCCATGGTAAGCTAAAACGATGTCTTGTTTGGGGACTCCCCTAGCTACCAATTTATCGCCAATCGCTGCTACCGTGCCGTCCTGCTGCACCCAGATTTTATTGTTAATAATATCAACGGCAATTATACAGCCCTAAATGCGCGTGCTGCTGTCCCCGTAACCGAATCAAAAACTGTTTCAGTTTTGACGGGATCACTAGGCTCTCTCAGTAGGGAATCTGATTTTTGCCAATTACTGTTTGAAAGAGTCCCCGACCGAGAAAATATTGATAGAGTATTGATTAGGAGACTAGGAAAAATTCAACTTTAAGAGGATTGTCACTGATGACAGCAGTTACCGAGAATGATCTGAAAAGGTTAGAAGATTTAATCGTTAGCGGACAGAAAGCGATCGAATCCCGACTAACAGCGATCGAGTCCCGACTGACAAACCTAGAAAATGGACAGAAAGCGATCAAAAACAGTCTAGGAGAAATTAAAGGAGATATTAAGACCTTGGATGCCAAAGTTACGGGACTAGAAAAGCGGGTTGACGATCTCAACGCATAAGTCAACATTACCACCATTGGATTCCTTAGCATTGTCGGCATTTTGGTGAGAGGAATGCTGACTATTGCCGGCAAAACAGTCTTTTTTCCCTAGTCCCTAGAATGATACTAAATCCTGTGGAAAAGGTATAGGAGAGTGGGGGAGCGCCGAAGCACTGGAGCGGGAAAAACAATCGATAACTTGGCAGTTAATCATACTATTAAAAACGGATTTGGTATAAGACGGCCCAAATAAGGTTTGCTGAAAAAGTTTTTCCTGGGGGCAGGGTGTAGGGTGTGGGG
>NZ_JADEXI010000515.1:0-3295 GCF_015207185.1 Microcystis sp. LEGE 08355
TTCCTTCCTACACCCTACACCCCACACCCCACACCCTCTTTCAAGTCAGACCTTTTGCCGATCCCAGAACTTTGTGATCGATCGAGACTCCTTGCTATACTATACCTCTGACACTGGCTTTCCTCATTGGTGCAGAATGCAACCCACAGACTCGAATAAATTTACAGAACAAGCTTGGGATTCGATTGTTAAATCGCAAGAAATTGCGCGACGCTTTAAAAATCAGACCTTAGAGGTGGAACACGTTATTATTGCCCTCCTAGAGCAGAATAACGGTCTAGCCACCCGGATTTTACAAAAAGCTAATATAGAAATTCCCCGACTGCAACAACAGCTAGAAGTCTTCACCAACCGACAGCCGAAAGTGGCCATCGTCGATCAATTATACCTAGGTCGTGGTCTTGATCTGTTACTCGATCGCGCGGAAGCATCCCGGGAAAGTTGGCAAGATAAATTTATCTCCGTCGAACATCTTCTCGTCGGTTTTGCCGAAGATGAAAGGGTTGGCCGGAAATGTTTACGCACTTTCAATCTTGACCCCCAAGATTTAGAATTGGCCATCAAAGCGATTCGCGGTACTCAAAAGGTTACTGAACCCAATCAAGAGGAAAAATACGAAGCTTTAGATAAATATGGCCGGGATTTAACAGCAGCGGCCAAAGAAGGCAAATTAGACCCAGTTATCGGTCGCGATGAAGAAATTCGACGGGTGGTACAAGTCCTCTCGCGACGGTCAAAAAATAACCCGGTTTTAATCGGTGAACCAGGAGTAGGAAAAACCGCTATTGCTGAAGGATTGGCCCAAAGGATTGTTAACGGAGATGTTCCCGAATCTTTGAAAAATCGTCAGTTAATTTCCCTCGATATGGGAAGTTTAATCGCTGGGGCAAAATATCGAGGCGAATTTGAGGAAAGATTGCGGTCAGTCATGAAAGAAGTTACCCAATCAGAAGGGCGAATTATTCTCTTTATTGATGAACTACATACCGTCGTCGGTGCGGGTTCTAGGGAAGGGGGATCGATGGATGCGGGCAACCTATTAAAACCTATGTTAGCTCGGGGAGAATTGCGCTGTATTGGGGCGACAACTTTAGATGAATATCGCAATCATATTGAAAAAGATCCCCCTTTAGAAAGACGTTTTCAACAGGTTTATATTAAGGAACCTTCCGTGGAGGATACTATCTCAATTCTCCGGGGTTTAAAAGAACGTTATGAGCTGCATCATGGGGTGACAATTACCGATTCGGCTCTAGTGGCAGCAGCTACCTTATCCCATCGTTATATTAGCGATCGTTTTTTACCGGATAAAGCGATCGATTTAGTCGATGAAGCGGCGGCAAAATTAGAGGTAGAAAGTACCACTAAACCCGCTGATTTGGAAATGATAGATCGTCGCTTAATGCAGTTACAGATGGAAAAATTTTCCTTAGAAAAAGAGGAGAAAAAAGATCGAGCTTTTCAAGAGCGTTTAGAAAGAATTATCGAAGAAATTGAGGAATTAGAAAGTAAACAAAAGCCTCTTGCTGACCAATGGCAAACGGAAAAACATATCGCCGAGGAAATTAAATTATTGCGAGAGGAAGAGGAACAATTGCGCCTACAGGTGGAACAGGCGGAACGAGCTTATGATCTCAATAAAGCGGCGCAATTAAAGTATGGCAAACTAGAAATTTTACAGGGGGAATTAGAAGTAAAAGAAAAAGAACTAGAAACTATTCAAGCAGCAGGTTCGACCCTGTTAAGACAACAGGTAACTGATGCAGATATCGCCGAAATAGTCGCCCGGTGGACGGGAATTCCCGTCAATCGTTTAATGGAATCGGAACGACAAAAATTATTAGAATTAGAGTCTCATTTACAGAAAAAAGTTGTCGGACAAAATGAAGCGGTCACGGCAGTAGCAGCGGCGATTCGACGCGCACGCGCAGGAATGAAAGATCCCTCCCGTCCGATTGGTTCATTCCTATTTATGGGACCCACAGGAGTGGGTAAAACCGAGTTAGCGCGGGCCTTGGCGGGGTTACTGTTCGACTCCGAGGAAGCCATGGTTCGCATCGATATGTCGGAATACATGGAAAAACACGCGGTTTCGCGGTTAATCGGCGCGCCTCCGGGTTATGTGGGTTACGAGGAAGGGGGACAACTATCGGAAGCGGTGCGTCGTCGTCCCTATTCGGTGGTTTTATTGGATGAAGTGGAAAAAGCCCATCGGGATGTTTTTAACATTTTATTACAAGTGCTTGACGATGGGCGCATTACCGACTCTCAGGGACGAGTGGTGGATTTTCGGAATACGATTATCGTCATGACCAGTAATATTGGCAGTGACCATATTTTAAATGTTTCCGAAGATGCCGATTATGAGGAGATGCGGAAACGGGTTTTAACAGCTTTGCGGAGTCATTTTCGTCCCGAATTTTTGAATCGTATCGACGATTTAATTATTTTCCATACCCTGAAAAAAGAAGAATTGCGTTACATTGTTCGTCTGCAATTACAGCGTCTGGAAAGATTATTAGGAGAACAAAAAATCAATCTAGAATTAACTACGGCAGCAGAAAATCATATCGTTACTGTTGGTTACGATCCCACCTACGGTGCGCGACCTTTAAAACGCGCTATCCAACGGGAGTTAGAGAATCCTTTAGCCACAAAAATTCTCGAACAAGCTTTTATGGAAGGGGATACGGTAGTAATTGATTGTCTGGATGAGGTGTTAAGTTTTAGCAAAAAGGAGCTAGAAAGGGAAGGGCAAACATTAGAATTAGCCGTGGTTAACCTCAGTTCGGATTAAACCCAGACAGGGGATATATTCCCCCTCTGCGGGTCAATTCAGCCAATATAAACAAAATTTTGCCCGAAAAGGAGTTATAGATTTAGCTAAACAGGTTTTATCGCTGTAACTGATGACCACAGCTACTACAAAAGCGATCGGTTGCTGCTACTTTTGCCCCGCATTGACTACAAAATTGGGCTTTACTGACGGTTTTTGCGTCTCCCATACTCATTTTCATATCTCCCATTTGCATTTCCATGGGGGCAAAATTCATCGACATATTACCCATTTTCATCGGTTGCATTGGTTGCATTGGTTGCATTGGTTGCATCGGTTGCATCGGTTGCATCGGTGGGGAGGAGAAACTGGTAGCGGTTGTCGATTGAGAGGACTGAGAAACTCCAGAGGTATGAGGAGAGGAAAAACCGATACTGCTTCCCTGAATTTGGATTCTGTGGGGTCCGGTTTCGGTGATAATTTCAATAATTGCCCCTTGGGGAATTATCTCTATTTGGG
>NZ_JADEXI010000516.1:0-3293 GCF_015207185.1 Microcystis sp. LEGE 08355
CTTTGCTGACTAGAAGCTGTAGCAGCATTTGCAGGTTTTTGGCATACATCTGGCTGGCATTGGTGGCCACTGTGGCAGGAAGATTAACGGCTCCGACGATTTTTACCCCATTTTCGATGATTTCTCGTCCCGGTTGGGTGTAGGCGCAATTTCCCCCCTGTTCCGCCGCTAAATCAACGATTACCGCCCCCGCTTTCATGGTGGCGATCATTTCTTTGGTGACTAGCAGCGGGGCTTGTTTCCCCGGTACTTGGGCGGTGGTGATCACCACATCAGCCCGCTTAATTGGTTCGGCTAGGGCTTGACAAATGCGCTCCTGTGTGCTAATAGAAACCTCTTTGGCGTAACCGTTATCGGCGACGGTATCTTCTTCTAGGGGCATTTCAATAAATTTCGCCCCGACACTCTGCACTTCTTCTTTGACTTGGGGACGAATATCAAAAGCCTCCACCACTGCCCCCAAACGGCGGGCGGTGGCGCAAGCTTGCAATCCGGCAACTCCTGCCCCCAATACCAGCACCTTGGCTGGGGCGATCGTACCGGCGGCGGTAGTCATCATCGGGAACATTTTCGGCAGCTGCACGGCGGCGAGGAGTACCGCTTTGTAACCGGCGAGGTTAGCCTGAGAGGAGAGGGCATCCATACTCTGGGCGCGACTACTGCGGGGAATTAATTCCATGCTCAAAGCGGTGATCCCGCGAGCGGCTAATTTGGCAATGCGCCGGGGTTGACGCAGGGGATCGAGAAAGCCGATGAGGATACCGCCATTTTTCAGGCGATCGATCTCGCTATCGCTAGGAGGGACGACTTTGAGAATAATATCGGCAGTTTCATAGATATATTCGCTGTTTTCGCTCAGGGCGGCTCCCACGGCACTATAGGCACTATCGGCAAAGTTGGCACTAATTCCCGCCCCATTTTCGACAATTACCTCAAATCCCGCCTTGACTAAACGGGCGACGGTATCCGGCACTAGCGCCACCCGCGCCTCGCCTTGGTCACTTTCTTTGATTACGCCGATTTTCATGGCTGGGTTTCTCCTTAGTAAGTCCTTCTCTTGTCTTATGCTGTTAGGGTAAGGGTTTCGTTAAATGCGATCGATCCCCTGGGATAATTTCGAGTCAAAATTGCTTTTCACTTCCATCCTAGCTATCCTCACCTTTCTGGCTCTTTTTCGGGGTGAATCTTAGGATTATCTTCAGAATTAAAGGGTTTTGAGCGGCATTGCTTGGGATTTTTTTTATAATTATGAGGTACAAAGCTTTCGTTCTGGGAAACGCCGAAACGGTTAACATTAGACGATATTCTGTCCTAGATACCAGATTAGGCTATACTTCATATTGATGAGAAGGGCTGTAATACGTCTCGACAATCTCAAAGTTTTACAGTTCTTTTAACTTCGATCGCAATTCCTCTAATTCTGCATCTACTGCTGAATCCCTGACGGTGGGTGGATGGGCAGTGTTACCCAGTAACATTTGTGCTTTTAGCCGTACCAACGCAGCTAACCACTCTTTCAGATCGGAATTAGCCAGAGGGATGGCTCTACCGACTCAGGCATTGGGAACCTGTTTTCGCAGGTATTCTTGCCCAAAACGCAAGAATATTAGCAAAATTGCTAAATTTTTGAATATTAGCCTCGCAGAATTAACCGCCCAATTAGAAGATGTAGAATCGGTTTTAGAATTAGAGAAGGCAAAAGCAGCGGATATTATTCCGAGTCGCCGCTCAATTGCCCGATCCAGAAAAGATTGCTCTGATTAAATTTTTAGTCAATACTTTAGAATTTGCCTAAAACTATGAACGACAACGAAAAACGAAAAATTGACAGCATTATCGTCCGAATTGCCTTGATTTTGGGACTGGGATTTTTAGCCGTAGAAGCAGGTCGAAATGTTATCAGCATTTCTTCTCAAAATAGCTTTCCAGAATTAGAGCAACACGTAAGAGAAGCGGAAAGAAGAGGAGAAAAAGTAAGGAGAGCCATTGAAGAAGCCAACAAACACCGACTTTCTGACCCAGATCAACCAAACCCTTAAACGAGTGAAAATTCAGGTTAGTGGCGATCAATGACATTGATCGCCACTTTACCCGCAAAAGATGGGGGATGTTTTTTCTTTATATTAGCTTCTTGTGCCAGAGACTCATCACCTTCAGCTAGAGCGATTTTAACTATTTCTTCCCATTTGAAAACCTCAGCTTGTGCTTGGTTGTACTGTTGTTCGGCTCTTTTTTGTAAGGCAATTACTTCGATAATTGAGGAACGTAAATTAGATAAATCATCCCGCATAATAGTGATGGTTAATTATGACTAGCAATTAATATTCCCTATCTCAACAACAAAATTAATAAATAGAGACGTACCGTAGATGGTACGTCTCGACGCTCTCAAAGTTTTACAGTTCTTTTAACTTCGATCGCAATTCCTCTAATTCTGCATCCACTGCCGAATCCCTGACGGTGGTTGCTTGGGGTAAAGTGGGTTGACTAGAAGTTGTGCTGGGGGGTAATGCTCCCCCGGACATTTGTGCTTTCAGCATTGCTAATTCATCATCCACATCGCTGCCCGATTCTAGTGCAGCGAATTGATTTTCGATGCCGATGCCACCCAATTCACCGTAAGCTTGACTACGGGCTTCTATCTGCACAACTTTTTCTTCCATGCGCTCAAAAGCGGACATGGAACTACTGGTATCGATACTGCCGAGGGTTTTTTGGAGTTCTTCGTTAGCTTTTGCGGCTCTGGAGCGAGCTACTAACATATTTTTCTTGGTTTTTGCCTCAGAAATCTTACTTTCGAGCGCAATCAAGTTTTTTCTCAGACTTTCTACCTGTACCGTTTGCTGATCCAGTTGATTTTTGAGAATGGCGGCGGTTTCCGTGAAATCTTTCTTGCGTTTAAGAGCTTCCCGGGCGAGGTTTTCATCCCCTTTAGCAAGGGCTAATTTGGCTCTTTGTTCCCATTTATTGGCTTCTGACTGGTCTTTGCTGTATTTTTGTTCCGTTTGTCGTTGTTCAGCGATCGCTCTAGCAACCGCTTGACGTACCTGTACTAGATCCTCTTGCATATCACTGACAGCTTGTTCCAGCATTTTTTCTGGATCTTCAGCCTTGCTCACCATATCATTGAGGTTAGCTCGGACAACTCGGCTAAGGCGATCGAATAAACCCATGACGCTCTTGTTCCTCTCGGTGTGTACTAAATCAGTTAACTGTTCTTAAAATTTCCTATCTTGCCTAACGGCTTATTCTCTAATATAAACCACGAGAGCTAGGATAGGCGATAGGAGTTA
>NZ_JADEXI010000517.1:0-3287 GCF_015207185.1 Microcystis sp. LEGE 08355
CTAATTCATGAATTAGCCCTACGCCGATTGTAGGGCTAATTCCACTGCTAAATCGAGCGACTCTTGTTCCCCACTTAAGCCCAACCATCGGCACTATTCGTTCATTAAACACTAATTGTCAAGATGCAATGCTATCCTTGCTATCAAAGTAATTTCAGTTCCTAGCTGATTCGGAGCATCTTTCAATTTGACAACGCCGGTATTTATGCAAGTATTTTAAGATTGTCAAATTTTTATTTGAATTTTGTATTGATGATTGATCATAAATTTGATTTTCCTAAAATTCATCAATACATTTGTTTTTAGAAAATGATTTAGGATTGCTATAGTTTACTTTGTCTTCTTTGGTAGAGTCCATCCAAAATCTTAAACACTTATTCCGAATAAAAAGCTGGCAAAAAAAGGCTACAAAACTTAATAATGTCCAAAACAGGTAATTTTCCCCTCGTTGGCTCTCTGGTTGGTGAAAGAAAAATCTAGGCTAATCCGATAATAACCTGCTGGCAAATCCTGCTAGGGGGGTTTTATCTGTTAAAATTTCTTGTCGTCGTGAAGTAAAGCGGGAAGAGTATGCGAATTCTATTTGTGGGTGCCGAGGCCGCCCCAATTGCCAAAGTTGGGGGAATGGGGGACGTAATTGGGGCATTACCGAAAGTCCTGCGTCAGCTAGGTCATGACGTGCGGATTTTTCTGCCCTACTACGGTTTTCTCCAGGAAAAAATGGACATCCCTTCCGAACCCATTTGGTCAGGATTCGCCATGTTTCAGGATTTTTTAGTCTATGAGACGGTTTTACCCGATACGGATATTCCTCTCTACCTCTTTGGTCATCTAGCTTTCTCTGGACGCAGTATCTACGGAGGCGAAGATGAGGCCTGGCGATTTACCCTATTTGCCAATGGTGCGGCGGAATTCGCTTGGAATTACTGGAAACCGCAAGTTATTCACTGTCATGATTGGCATACGGGCATGATTCCCGTCTGGATGCACCAAGACCCCGATATTAGCACCGTTTTTACTATCCATAATCTCGCCTACCAGGGTCCTTGGCGGGAGGCGTTAGAAAAAATGACTTGGTGTCCTTGGTATATGCAGGGCGATAATACCATGGCTGCGGCGGTTCAATTTGCCAATCGCGTCACCACCGTCTCTCCCACCTATGCCCGTCAAATACAGACTCCCATTTATGGCGAAAATTTAGAAGGATTATTGTCCTATATTTCCGGCAATCTGGTGGGGATTGTCAACGGCATCGATACGGAGGTGTATGACCCGGCTAAAGATGTTTATCTTAAGCAGAATTTTACCCCAGAAACCATCGAAAAACGTCTGGCCAATAAAATTGCCCTGCAAGAAGAAGTGGGGCTACAGGTCAGTAAAAGTGCCTTTGTCATGGCGATGGTGACGCGTTTGGTGGAACAAAAAGGTATTGATCTAGTGATGCAAATTTTAGATCGCTTTCTCACCTATACTGATGCACAATTGATTATTTTAGGTACAGGCGATCGCTATTATGAAACCCAACTATGGGAGATGACTTCCCGTTTCCGGGGGCGAATGTCCCTGCATCTTCTCTATAGTGATGCTCTTTCCCGTCGCATCTATGGGGGGGCCGATGCTTTGTTAATGCCTTCCCGTTTTGAACCCTGCGGCATTTCCCAATTAATGGCCATGCGTTACGGTTGTATTCCCATGGTACGCCGCACCGGTGGTTTAGTCGATACGGTGTCTTTCCACGACCCGATTCAGGAAAAAGGAACAGGATTTAGTTTCGATCGCTATGAACCTTTAGACCTGTTTACCTGTATGATCCGGACTTGGGAAAGTTTTCGTTATAAACAGGATTGGCAAAAACTACAGCAACGGGCAATGACTCAAGATTTTAGTTGGTATAAATCCGCTTTGGAATATCTCAAAATCTACAAACAAATCACGGGACAATCGGAGCAATTATCCGATGAGGAAAAAGATAAATTGGTCGCCCTGACTAGCAGTTAAATCCTGATTTAGTAGGGGTGAAGAGATATCACCCCTACTGGCTAGAAATTAACCGGTGATGGCGTTGAGAAGAACTTCCGCTAGGGTCATATCTTCCATATCATCGATAGTAATTGTGTCAACGATATCGAATTTTGCCCCCGCCGATTCTAGCTGATCGTCTAAAGCTTTAAGAAATTCGGTTGCTTGTCGATCATGGCCTACTTGAATCAGAGAAATGGCTAATTCTTGATCGCTATCGAGTTTTCGAGAAGCTTCGATAATTTGACGCATCACCGCTTTGCGATCATCTGGTTCTCCGTCGGTAATCACCAGAATAGTTTCTCCGTTGGGTTTAGTTTTGCTGGCAGTTTTGCGCTGAAAATAATTATCGAGGGCATCTTGAAGCACAGCTGCCAAGTCTGTCCTCCCCATGGGTTCATTTTCTTGATAAATTCGTGTCACCTTATCGGAAGTAACATTATCATAGCGTCGGAAACGTCCGGAAAAAAGATAGATAGTGATGCCGTCGGGATCGATTTCCTCGCACTTTCTAGCCAAGGCGAGGGTGGATTCTTGGGCAATTTGCCAACGGGTTTTCTCGCTGGGTTTATCAGCAGTGGACATACTGCCACTTTTGTCAATAATCAGAGTATAATCTCTGTTTTCTACCATAGGGGCTATACCTCCAAGCAATTTGCGCTCGTCCTAGTCTAATAATTATTAAACTCTAGGATGGAAACTCTACCTCGATCGACTAGGGTTTTTTAACTATTGGGGGGAGGAGACAGCGCCCCCAACAGCAGAAACTATCGCCAGAAAACCGGTCGGGCTAAAATGAAAAAAGTATGAAAATTATTGCTTAACCCGATATTGTGAAATGAGCCGATGAGTGATAGCAAATCGATCGCCTTAACCGAGAAAAAGCCTGAGCATCCACCTTCTTGGAGTTTTTGGACGGTGTTTAGTTCCACCTTTCTAACCGTATTTTTGGCTGAAATCGGCGATAAAACCCAATTAGCCACCCTTCTCATCAGTGCCGAATCCCAATCCCCCTGGGTGGTTTTTGCTGGGGCAGCCAGCGCTTTAATCGCTACCAGTCTCCTCGGTGTCCTGATCGGTTATTGGATTGCTCGTCGTCTTTCCCCGAAAACCTTAGATATCGGTGTCGCTATCCTTCTGCTTTTGATCACTGGTTTACTGATCGGCGATATTCTCTAAGCAATCAGTGATCAAGAGTCGGTCGTCAGGAGATAGGAGACAGGAGACAGGAGATTATTTTATTTATTCTCCCCACACCCCACACCCCA
>NZ_JADEXI010000518.1:0-3286 GCF_015207185.1 Microcystis sp. LEGE 08355
TATTGCTCAAGCCCGTAATTCGAGACGTGTAAGCAATGGTTTTGCTTTCGAGATTCAGAATTGTAATAAAGACAATAATTCTGTAGTTTGTACTTTTATGGTTGCAAACTTAGGGGAAGTCAGAGATCTTTATTTTTATCCCCAAGACTCTATCGTCATTGATTCTACCGGCAAGCAATTGAAGGGATCGGAGGGCCGTATTGGAGGAATAGGTCGTGATATGGTATGGGTAAGAGATATGCCTTCTAGAGTCCCCATTAACGGAAAAATTCTCTTTAAAGGAAATTTGCCCGGAAGAATCGTTTATCTGCGATTAGTAGGTCCTGGTTTCTCAGTTGAATGGAGGTAATATAATATTACCTCGTTATCAGGTTCTACCTGAAGATTTTTCCTGTGGCAGCAGCATTGAGAATCGTAGGTTGGGTTGACGCCTGTTACCCAACAACTTCCTGGAATATTTTCACAATTTTTGTTGGGTTTCGCCTTTTGAGCCGATGGGTAATACCGGAGCAATAATGATAGCTCAACCCAACCTACGGGCTCTTCTCGACTTTGTGTGATCATTTTTGCTTATGGAATCGTGAAATGCTTATCGGGCAAGACTTTTAGGGCTATTTTGCGGATATTCTATCAGTATAGACCTCGTTTCCACACATAAACCAGAAGAGCCACCTACGGCTCTAAAGTATCATCAAAGAGAACTAAAATAATTTGGTGACTTCTCTGTGAACATTTCTCTTTCTATTTCTTGCTGGATTTCTCGTTGGTATTCTTCTCTTAGTCTCATAAGACTTTCTGTATGTTCTATACGCTGTTCAGCCACTTGTTTAAACTGAGGAAATATTGTGGCAAGTTTTTTAATTTCCTGCCGTAGATCGTCGATCGTCTCTTTTTGACGATAACGGATCCCATTCCCAAGAAACAAGTTCAGAAACATACTTATCAAATACATCTTTAAACTCAGGCAAAGTAGCAACAAACTCCTTTAACCTGTCCATTGTATCATAACTAAAACCGAGACTTTCAGGTGTTGCGGAAATCCACTGACTAATAGCAACCCTAAAATCTGGGTATTTCTCTAGTAGTATCCTAACATCGGCAGCAGATAAACCTCCGTCAACCATCTGTAACCATTGCTGACGAACAGAATTCCGTTGGACAGGATCAGTAATGTGGTCAAAACAGTTATCGAAGTATGACATATTTTTTTCTCCGAATTACTCATAATCTCATTTTAACCGTTCAGGGGGTGGTTGTCAAGCCGCCATTAGTATTGATTCTGTGGAAGGACTCTCCTGGGGTAGTATAAATGTAGAGGGAGAAACATTACCTCTCCAGATGCGAATCGCCGAGCGCCATCAATTCCAGGATTAGATTCCAAGGTAGCAGGCCGTAGCTTGAAAAATTCGCTAAAATATATATAATTAACTTGATCAGATTATTTATAAAGTCTGTTTAACAGCTAAAGCTAATAAAGTTGATTTTGAAGCCGATGACTAAAGAGCTACTCATAGAAATCAATCGAGAAGGAAACATCGAACTTCCTCCTGAAGTTCAAACCCGCCTCAACCCAGGAGATAAATACATGATTTCCCTGACGGAAGACTCCATCATTCTCAAAAAAGTTCATCAAGATAAAGTCAATTTAGAGCAATTCTTTGAGCGACTAGAAGCAATGGAACCAGATGCCAATCAACCGACTCTGGCTGAGATTAGCCAGATGATTAAAGAAGCTCGCCAAATTAGACGCGCCAACTCATGAAAGTTGTTCTAGATGTCAATGTTTGGATTTCAGGATTGTTGTGGGGAGGAGTTCCGGGTAAAATCCTTAAATTAGCTAAAAATCAAAGAATTACAATCTTTGCCTCCCAAAAGATCTTAGCTGATATAGAAGATACATTAGAACGACCCAAACTCCAATCTCGAAAACAATATTGTGGATATACAACAGCATACCTGATGACTATCGTTCAAGAACTTATACAACCTTGTGTTGACAGACTACTAGAAGTTCCTCAACTTAGAGATCCAGATGATGCTGTTATTTTAGCGAGCGCTATAGTTATTCAAGCAGAAGTTATTATTACAGGAGATTTAGATTTACTAACATTACATGACTTTGAAAATATCCCCATCATTACTCCCCAGGAATTTCTTAGTCGCTACTTTAATGAGTAGAGAAGAGGAGTAAGGTAATTAATTGAGATGGGATTTAATCATTATTCTTCAGTTAAAGTAAAATCAATTCGTTGATAAAATCCAGCAATGAGATTTGAAAATCTACAGAATACAACCTTAAATCATCATTCTCTGATTCAAATGCTTTAAACAACCATTCACCGTTATTTTGTTGATAAAATTGTTCGACATAATAACGGTATTGATCGATCAAAATATATTTCTTAAAGTCAGGAACTGAACGATAAAACTTAAACCTATCAGAGATTCGTAGGTTGGGTTGACGCAAGGAAACCCAACAACTTCCTGGAATATTTTCACAATTTTTGTTGGGTTTCGCCTTTTGAGCCGATGGGTAATACCGGAGCAATAATGATAGCTCAACCCAACCTACGGCTCGATTAATTAATAAACTTATTCAGGAATGATAGTTATGGCAATCAGAATCAAACTTTGGGCAGATTATGGAAGTTACCCACTTTGGGGAGTAGATGAAATTGATAACATTGCTCCTGAAGAATTGCCATTAAGTCAAGCAACTATTCAGCGTTTAAACGCATGGCAGGATACTTACGATAAGACTTTAAATCAAGACTATCCACCTTTATCAGATTTTCCTAATCAGCAAGCTGAAATGGATTTTAAACAAGAAGGAATTAGTTTATGGAAACAGTTATGTCTTGAACTGGCACCAGATTATGAAGTTTTCTACCAAAATGAAGGTCAATTGTTCAGACATCCTAAGGAAATAACCACAAAATCTACAGTACAAAAAATAACAGTTTGAGTATCATCACCTTCGGCTCTAGCGCAGCTTCAACCCTTAAGCGCAAACTAAAACCCTCTAAATCAACCAAAAAAGAAACCACAAAAGTTGGCTAAATTGCCTCTAAAAATACTATAAATACCCCTTCAATCAATCTTGAGGGGGTTTTGTTTTTTTATATCTCTTTTTTGGCAATAGATGCTATAATAAAAGGTCACTCTTTAAGATTGCTTGATCGATCGTGGACTTTGAGATTATCAGCGATATTACGAATATCGAGATTATTGCCACAGGAACAGGAATTCGTAATCGGGAACGGTTGCAAAAACAGTATGGCAAAGG
>NZ_JADEXI010000519.1:0-3283 GCF_015207185.1 Microcystis sp. LEGE 08355
GAATTAGGTCTCCCTTTAAGGAGGTGATCCAGCCACACCTTCCGGTACGGCTACCTTGTTACGACTTCACCCCAGTCACTAGCCCTGCCTTAGGCATCCCCCTCCTTGCGGTTGAGGTAATGACTTCGGGCGTGACCAGCTTCCATGGTGTGACGGGCGGTGTGTACAAGGCCCGGGAACGAATTCACCGCCGTATGCTGACCGGCGATTACTAGCGATTCCTCCTTCATGCAGGCGAGTTGCAGCCTGCAATCTGAACTGAGGCCGGGTTTGCTGGGATTCGCTGGCTCTCGCGAGTTCGCTGCCCTTTGTCCCGACCATTGTAGTACGTGTGTCGCCCAAGACGTAAGGGGCATGCTGACTTGACGTCATCCCCACCTTCCTCCGGTTTGTCACCGGCAGTCTCCTTAGAGTCCCCAACTTAATGCTGGCAACTAAGAACGAGGGTTGCGCTCGTTGCGGGACTTAACCCAACATCTCACGACACGAGCTGACGACAGCCATGCACCACCTGTGTTCGCGCTCCCGAAGGCACCCCCAGCTTTCACCAGGGTTCGCGACATGTCAAGTCTTGGTAAGGTTCTTCGCGTTGCATCGAATTAAACCACATACTCCACCGCTTGTGCGGGCCCCCGTCAATTCCTTTGAGTTTCACACTTGCGTGCGTACTCCCCAGGCGGGATACTTAACGCGTTAGCTTCGGCACGGCTCGGGTCGATACAAGCCACGCCTAGTATCCATCGTTTACGGCTAGGACTACAGGGGTATCTAATCCCTTTCGCTCCCCTAGCTTTCGTCCCTGAGTGTCAGATACAGCCCAGTAGCACGCTTTCGCCACCGATGTTCTTCCCAATCTCTACGCATTTCACCGCTACACTGGGAATTCCTGCTACCCCTACTGCTCTCTAGTCTGCCAGTTTCCACCGCCTTTAGGTCGTTAAGCAACCTGATTTGACGGCAGACTTGGCTGACCACCTGCGGACGCTTTACGCCCAATAATTCCGGATAACGCTTGCCTCCCCCGTATTACCGCGGCTGCTGGCACGGAGTTAGCCGAGGCTGATTCCTCAAGTACCGTCAGAACTTCTTCCTTGAGAAAAGAGGTTTACAATCCAAAGACCTTCCTCCCTCACGCGGCGTTGCTCCGTCAGGCTTTCGCCCATTGCGGAAAATTCCCCACTGCTGCCTCCCGTAGGAGTCTGGGCCGTGTCTCAGTCCCAGTGTGGCTGCTCATCCTCTCAGACCAGCTACTGATCGTCGCCTTGGTAGGCTCTTACCCCACCAACTAGCTAATCAGACGCAAGCTCTTCTCCAGGCCAATTAGGTTTCACCTTGCGGCATATCGGGTATTAGCAGTCGTTTCCAACTGTTGTCCCCGTCCTAAAGTTAGATTCTTACGCGTTACTCACCCGTCCGCCACTAGAATCCGAAGATTCCCGTTCGACTTGCATGTGTTAGGCACGCCGCCAGCGTTCATCCTGAGCCAGGATCAAACTCTCCATGATGAATCGTTTGACTCTTTTGACTTTTTTTCGTCTCCCCCTTGCGGGTTTGACTTTTTTGTTATAGAATTGCTTCTAAACGAGGCTGTTTTGCTTGGCTTTCAAACTATTGTTTTGTCTAGGTTCCAGCGTCGTTTGTTTCGCTTCGCTTTCGCTTCGCTTCAACCGCGCATTTACCAATGTATCTAACTTCCCCAGGTTTGTCAACCCCTTTTGGCAAAATTTTTTGATATTTTTTCTATCCCTTGCTCCGTAAGCCTTTCAGCCATTTCCCCTTTTTCTAGTCGGGTCTTTTCGTCTAGTAATTTTGTTCTAATTTAGCTCTTGATGGAGGTGACGGGGTTTTTGAGCAAGAGCAAGCTGAAGTATGAGGGGACTTGGTATCATCTCTGGACGACCACCTACTGTTCTGGTGTTGTCTGTTCCCCACTGCCAACTCCAGTGCGGTCTTGAGGGGTAATCTTAGATAGTCAACAACTCAGTTTCCTCTTATCAAGAATAATTTCTAGTCAGCTTGCTCCCATCCCCGATTCTTTTCTTAGCTTTTTGCCTGCCGTTGTATCGATCTATTTTAAGCAAGAGAAGCTGAGAACCCTTGTGGGCAGGCTTTTGAACTTAGCTTGTGTCCGTCTGGGCCAGTTTTCCTAGCCATTGCCCCATAACTGATATATTTCCTGAAAAACTGGGCAATCTAGGACTAGACAGCATCGTGATAAGGGGGATAAGACCTTGGACTCCGCTAACGCTCAGAAAATTCTCGGCTATTTCATCGAAGAAGCCAAAGAACACCTGGAAACTTTGGAACAGGGGATTTTAGACTTAGGCAATCTCGTGAACAATACTGAACAGATGAACGAGATGTTTCGTGCCGCCCATTCCATTAAGGGGGGAGCGGCCATGTTAGGTTATGGCAGTATCCAAAAAACTGCTCACCGTCTTGAGGATGCTTTTAAAATACTGAAAGAAAATCCCATACAAGTGGATCAAAAATTAGAATCTTTGTTCCTCAAGGGTTATGATCTGCTTCAGATATTGATCGATAAGCTGTCTGGTCCATTAGGTTTGCAAGCCGAGGAAGCTAACGCTATCCTTAAAAAAGGTGAACCGACTTTTGCCGAATTACAGGCCCATCTTAACTATCTTCTCAACCAAAAAAAATTTACCCCAGCTGTTGCGACAGCGTCTTCTATCTCCATCCGCGTCAGAGATATCCTCAAACAGATGTTACAACTGTTCAAACAGGAAGAAACCAGTGCTTCCCGTCAGCAATTACAAAAATTAACTTTATCTCTGTCTCAATTGGCTTCAGAACAGCAAAAGTGGCAATATTTAGTTAAAAATGCCCAATCAGCCCTGGCTAACCCCAAACATTCCTACCGCACTCTCGCCCCGGTTATTATTAAAGAATTAAAACAAGCCAGTGATTTACTAGAATGGGGTCGCGGGCAAGAAATCACCGTCAGTCAGGAATTGCAATTATTAGCCACCGCCAAATTACCACAAATCCTAATTACCCTAGAACCGGAATTAGTAGCTAGTACCCTGCTGCAAATGTTCAATCGCCAACAGGTCTCGCAACTGGTACAGTTATTAAAAACGAGACGTTGACATCTGCCCGGGTGTAAAAAGTGGGGGATTGGCTCTTCTGGTTTTCGTGTGTTAATTTTTGTTATGAATTAAAGCAAGCAAACAGCTTAAGTCGAAGATGTTGAAAATTGGTAAATCCATAACTCATTCTTTTAATAAGCTTTATTTTGGTATTCATTCCCTCAATTAATCCG
>NZ_JADEXI010000520.1:0-3280 GCF_015207185.1 Microcystis sp. LEGE 08355
GAAATAATCTCCTGTCTCCTGTCTCCTGTCTCCTAATCACTGCGGGTTAATAATTGGAGCAGCGGGGAGGGAAGGGGAAGGTATGGGTGCGGGTACAGGGGAGGCTGCTGGTTGGGGAGAAGTTTCGTTATCTTTGACTAGATTAATTGACTCCACCTGCTGACTGGTTTGGGGAGTAGCGATAAATCTGCCCTCATCGACTAGATAAGTCATCGTTTCGGCGCGGATACTGTTGCCTTCTTGCAAAACATAAACATTACCCGTCATCACTAAACGACGTTCGCGGCTAAAATACTGAGCTTGGGCAGAAGTGGCCTGCATTTTGCGGGCAGGGTAGAACACTTGTACGTTACCCCTAGCAGTAATTACCCCCGTTTTTGAGTTTGCCTCCTGAATATCCGATCGCACTGTCATGGCATTACCGGGTACAATATTCTGCTGTGCCTTGACTAGGGGAGAAGTACCTAATCCCATGACTAAGCTAGTAGAAACGAGGGAAACTAGCCATCCTCTGATTTTTGCGGATCTTGCTCTCATAGAAATGTCACCTATAGACGTAATTGTATTGACTAACTAATCTAGCTGTTTAGAGGACGGGATGACTTTTGAGGATTTTCGGCAGAGAACAGATAGATCGATCGAGGTGGGGATGGGGATGTTCCTGATTGCTTTTCATCGCTTCTAGCACTGCCGGTAAAGCTTGGGGATCGAGATTCTGTAAAAAGTTTAATAGATCCAAACTCTCCCCAACCAAGTGCGTCACGTTGATCCCCTCGTAATCGGGTTGATAGTGTTGCAAACGTCTCACCCCTTCTCCCAAAAGGATTACCGCTCCGCGCCAGTTATTATTTTCCAGATGGTAACAAGCGACAGCAATCTGCAAAATGCCTTGATAAAAGGTTTTTTCAGGCTCTGCGGACTCCATCCACAAAGCCTCTAGGGTATCATGACAAGCATAGAATTGCTGGCGATTAAATTCGTCGATTCCTTGCCCAAAAGCGCTGGCTGTCATTACCCTATACTAATGCCCCTTCATCGATTCGCGGACTTCTTGGATATAGTCGAGGGAAATTGTCTGTTCTTCTCCGGCAAACTCGTTATCGGGGGTAATAAATAGCATACAGTGACATTCTTTCCGTTCCCGCATCGGTACACAGGGACAATTCCAGAAAGTATTTTTTACCTCCGCTTCTTTGTCTTCGTAGTGACGACAGGGACATAAAGGAGCGCCTAATTCGTCCTTATGACGCGCTAATCCCTCAATTACTACCGCTGTTACCGAGAGATCGCTACAGAAATAAGTATTTGTACCTTTAGCGTACTGTTCGGCAAACTTCTTCATCGCCTCAAGACTCTTATCTGTGTCCGTGATCTGGCTCATAGTTATCTGATCCCCTTAGCTTTCTACAAAAAAACTCCTTACTATCCTATCTCGATCCGCTTCCCCTTGGCTGAGGGGAATTTTTAGAATCTCTTTCGATTTTACGACCGATCCCCTTGTTAATCTAATACGATAAAAAGACTCTCTTTGGCCAAAAGCTCGATTTTTTGGCCAGCAAATCGGAATTATGGGGGCAAAGTTCCTAAAAACCTGTCCTTGATTCCTGCAATCCCTGTCCCCTATCACTACCAGAACATGATTTTATCTTTCTTGGAGACAAATAAAATTTCTGACGATAATACACCTTGGTGGCTGAAAATTACCTCCCTTTATCCCCACTGTATCTACTATTTTGGTCCCTTTGCTTCTTTTGAGGAAGCACAACAGCATCAGGGGGGTTATCTACAAGATATAGAGTCCGAAGGAGCGCAAGAAATCAGTCTTTCGATCGAGCGGAGTAATCCCCGTTATTTGACCGTTTTTGACGATGGAAATCAGGATATAGCTAAAACTTTGACTTCCCATGCTCGAACCTTTTCTCGCTTTATTTCTTAAGTCTCCCTGTCCTCTTTGTCAACGGCAGAGCGAGCGAGAGCTTTGCCGTGATTGTGGGCGACAATTACAGGCCTATCGTCAGAATAACCCGCTTTTTCTCTGGCGTGGTTCTATTCCCCTGTTTATCTGGGGACGCTATGAAGGTAAATTAAAACAGGCGATCGCTAAAATGAAATACGATCGCCATCCCGCTCTCGGCTCTTTGCTAGGCAGTTGCATGGGGGAAACTTGGCTGCTGCGTCCTCCCCTCACCGATAAACGTTTGACGGTGATTCCTATCCCTCTCCATCCAGAAAGATTAAGGGAAAGGGGTTTTAATCAAGCAGAAGTCATTGCCGAGGGTTTTTGTCGTTTAACCGGTTATCCTCTGGCTAGTCGCGGATTAATTCGGATTAAGAACACGGCAGCCTTATTTAGTCTGGCAGCCGAGGAAAGAAAAAAGACGATGCAAGCGGCTTTTCAACTGGGGAAAAATTTACCGAAATCAGTACCGATTCTCTTAATTGACGATATTTATACCACAGGAACCACGATCGAGGAAGCTGTGCAGGTTTTACGCACAGAGGGATATCGGGTAGTCGGTGCGATCGCTCTTGCCAGTTCCAAAATTAGCTAAAATGCCCAGACGGAATCGGTCTAGGCATTTTAGAGTTAGATTAAATTAAGTCCGTTTGATCTTGTCGTATTGACTGATGAAAATCAAACCGATAGTGGCAGGGATCAGGACGATAACCGCACCTAAAACAAGGCTCCAGAGAAAGTTAGCTAAAGAGGGTGTCATGATAGATAAATCCTTTGTCATATTTTCAAAGACTTAGTTTTTTATCTTATCACCTTGGGCGAGAAGACCCCCAGTTCCACGACCAGATAGATGCGATCGCAGGTTTTATATGTCTTCAATCCCTCAAAATAAAATCTCCCTTGACTTCTCAAGGGGATAGGGATGTTTGACAATGGGTGATAGTTACAAAACTTTAAACTAGATTGGCAAAGATTGTTATGGCTACTGACGATCGCAAACGTCGCATTCTCGATCATCTCTCCAGAAGTACGAGTGGTGCTGACTATATTCCTAAAAAACCGCTGCCAATTGTGGAAACTACCCCAGTGGCAGCGGAACCCGTGGCAGCGCCGCCGCCAGTAACTCCTTCACCAGAATTAACTGCTAAAGAGCGCAAAAGAAAGATAATGTCCCATCTTTCCATGAGTAGTCAAGATTTTGGCGAAATTACTAGCACTGCCCCCGAAGAAAAGCGCAAACGCCAAATTAATGACCATCTGCGCCAAAGCCAAGGATAAATAGGGTTTGCTGAAAAAGTTTTTCGGTGGTGGCAGGGTGTGGGG
>NZ_JADEXI010000521.1:0-3275 GCF_015207185.1 Microcystis sp. LEGE 08355
CGACCATAAGACCAGAACAGAGTAAATCTGTTAAGGCAGGTGCGAAAAATCCTTCGGGAAAGAAGCAGAAACCCAAATCGTGAGGTTTGGGAATCGCCGTCCGTTTTACGGCGGCGAGGATGTCAACGTCTTGTCAGAGAGTGACCGAGTGAGTTATAGTCGTCTATAAGACTCGATTAAAGCATTTCTTAAAAGAATCGTGGTTTTTGGAAAATCGAAAAGTGCGCTATTTTCCCTTCCACAGAAACCTGTTGCCGAGGGGAGTAACTCAAAAACTCCTTTTTTCCTAGATTCTGATAGACAGAACCGGCGGAAACGGATAAAAAATGCTGTTATCGAGCAAGACTCAGGGATTAATTGAAAATCTCGTCTCCTGGCTGTGCTTACCTAATTGTGGGTCAAGCCGGCAGTTGCCGAACAGACTTAACAACTGAAACCAAGACTCAGTTCCCACGTCTGAGAGGCAGATGAACATCAAGATGAGGCTTTAACGATGCGGACTCATCTTCTTAGAACTTTCTTAACAAGACCAGATTTCCAGAAGTAGCCTCAAAGCATAGACAAATAGCCCATGGTCCGTCGCTTTTGAAACCGAAAGATTGAGGAAATTGAATGCCAAAACAAATAATCATAGCCGAACAACACCATATAGCGGCTGTTTTTTGGGAAGATCAAATTCAGGAATTAGTTGTAGCCACAGGTAATCAGCAGGTGGCCGACATCTATCTAGGATTAGTAGAAAATGTCATCCCCGGGATAGATGCAGCCTTCGTCAATATTGGCGATGCGGAACGCAATGGCTTTATCCATGTCACCGACCTGGGCCCCTTAAGACTGAAAAAAACCGCCGGTGCTATCACGGAATTACTGGCCCCCCAGCAAAAAGTGCTGGTACAGGTAATGAAAGAACCCACCGGCAATAAGGGACCGCGGCTAACGGGAAATGTCACTCTCCCTGGCCGTTATCTGGTATTGATGCCCAATGGTCGCGGGGTGAATCTTTCCCGTCGCATCCGCAGTGAAGACGAGCGCTCCCGTTTACGAGCTTTAGGGATTTTGGTCAAACCGGCGGGGATGGGGTTGCTGGTACGCACCGAGGCCGAAGGCAAAGCGGAAGAAGCGATTATCGAGGATTTGGAATTTCTGCAAAAACAGTGGGAGAGTATCCAACAGATGGCCGTCAGCAGCCGGGCCCCGGCCCTGCTGAACCGCGATGATGACTTTATTCAAAGGGTTTTGCGGGATATGTACAGTGCCGATGTCAATCGCATTGTTGTGGATAACCCGATGGCGGTAAAACGAGTTAAACAGCAATTGACGAACTGGGGCGGCGGCAAAGCTCTCGAAGGGGTTTATATCGACTCCCATCGGGAAACCCAGCCAATTCTCGACTATTTCCGGGTTAACGCCGCCATTCGCGAGGCCCTCAAACCCCGGGTTGATTTACCCTCCGGCGGCTACATTATCATCGAACCGACAGAAGCTTTAACGGTAATTGATGTTAACTCCGGTTCCTTTACCCGTTCGGCCACGGCCCGGGAAACCGTACTCTGGACTAATAGCGAGGCCGCCACAGAAATCGCCCGACAACTGCGCTTGAGAAATATCGGCGGTGTGGTGGTGGTGGACTTCATCGATATGGATTCCCGTCGCGACCAGTTGAAACTGTTGGAATTGTTTAATAAGGCCCTGAAAAGCGATAAGGCCCGGCCCCAGATTGCCCAATTATCGGAATTGGGGTTAGTGGAATTAACTCGTAAGCGTCAGGGGAAAAACATTTATGAATTATTCGGCAAAACCTGTGACCATTGCGGCGGACTGGGCCATTTAGCCCATCTACCCGGAGAAGGCAACGCCATCGCCTTAGAAACCCCCACCCTTAGCCGCGCGGAAAAAGAAACCCTTGTCGTTGCCCCAATTAATACAAAAGTTCTACCAGATAAGAGCGCTCCTAGCGTTGCGGCGGCCGAACCCTATCTAGAAGTTTTCTCCGAATTTGAGGCCGAAGAAAACGCCCAAGAGATGGATCTTTCCTTCCATCCCAACTATCAAGAACAGGTTAATAATTCTCGTCGTCGCCGTCGTCGTCGTCCCTCGGAACTATTGCTGAAAGAGGAACGGAGCGAAAAAGCCTCTACTAACGGTGTTAACAACGAAATCGAGCCAGAATCAGAACCCCAACGCCTTGAGGAAAAACGAGAACGCCCGGCCCGTCTCTCGAAACGGGGAGAAGATGCCGGTGCTGGCAAAAATATCCCCGTCAGCGAACGGGAGCGGGTTTCCGTGGAAATGACCCCCGTAGAACAGGAAGTTTATTCTTTAATGGGCATTTCTCCCCTGATTCTGGTGGATAAGGAGTTTAAAGACCCGAAATCGGTGATTGTTTCCGTGAAACTGCCAGGGGAAAGAGAAGCGGAAAACCCAGAAACGTCTGCCACTCCTGAAATATCCTTGATTCCTACCCCAGAAGCTGAGGTCGCACCAGTCGAAGGGATGGAAACCGGCGAGGAAGCCGAAAATCGTCCCCTGGTGCGCCGTCGTCGTCGTCCCACCACTAGCGAAGTTGGTCAGGAAATCAGCCAAGAAGCTAGTCCGTCACTGACTTTTACCCCCGAACCGATTGCGCCCGAAACTCCAGTTTTTCCGAGCGAAGTCATTCCTTTCGAGACCCCGGTGAGCGCCGAGGTGACGGAGGAGCCACCAATAGAGGCTGAAACCACGGTGCTGCGTCGTCGTCGTCGTCGTTCCTCCGCCACTGCCGATGAGTCATGAGCGCAGAACCCTTAATTGCCGGTGTCGATGAAGTGGGGCGCGGGGCTTTATTTGGCCCCGTGGTGGCGGCGGTAGTGGTCACTGTCCCCTCTGGTTTTCCGCAGCTGTGGGAGTTGGGGGTAAAAGATAGTAAGCAACTTAGCCCCCAAAAACGGCAAAAATTGAGCCAGCAAATACAACGGGATTTTGTTTGTCGTATCGGTTATGCTACGGTGAAAGAGATCGATCGCTTGAATATTTTTCATGCCTCTCTACTGGCAATGAGCAGAGCGATCGGGAAATTACCCCTTTCCCCCAGTCTCTGTTTGATCGATGGCAAGCACATTATTAAAGATTTGTCAATCCCCCAAAAGGCGGTAATTCAGGGAGATCAACAATCGCCGGTAATTGCGGCGGCTAGTATCGTGGCCAAAGTCTGGCGCGATGACTTAATTACTCGTTGGCACAGACGCTATCCCGATTATGGACTCCCTCGTCACAAGGGCTGTCTCTTATACACAGTC
>NZ_JADEXI010000522.1:0-3269 GCF_015207185.1 Microcystis sp. LEGE 08355
CTAGCATTCTCGAAGCTGTTTCAATTGTTTGTAATCCCCTCGATCCCTTTCAGTGGCTAGAAGTGGCTCAACGTCGATTATATCTAGGCAGAACATCTTTAATGCGACCGGATTTGGAAGCAATTAAATGGGTTTTCTTTCGTCAGCATAATCTTGCTAGTAACGCATCCTATCAAGGACAAATTTCGATCAAGTGTACTGGAAATTCACCGATTAAAAATCTAGCGGCTAATCTCACCGATATTTACGGTGCGAGCAACGAAAAAGGCAACCCAGAAAAGTTCAATGATGATTCCACCGATTCGGAAACATATCTGGTTATCAATGGGTTAGAATTAAGTGTTACCGCCCATATTTTAGAGCAAGGCAGTCTGCTTGGGATAGATAATGAACAAGTATTTCAGTTTTGGGAAAAAGAGCGTTTTATTCAAAGGAAACGACAAAAAATACTGGTGGAAAATGCCACCATATTTCCTGCTTATTTGTCCTCGGAACCAATTCTAGATAGACTATCCAAAATCATCCTAAAGGAAGAAAATAACAAAGATGATATCCTAGATTTAATTCGGTTATTTGACGAGGAAATTACCGACATACAAATACTTTCACCCAACAATAAACCAACTCTTTATCTAGAACATAAACAGCTTGGTTTTGCCCCTCTCTATGTGTTTGGTGACGGATTTAAAAGAACCTTAGTTATGGTGCTTAGTTTGTTGACAATTACCGATGGGGTACTTCTGATTGATGAAATCGAGACATCTATTCATATTTCTGCATTAAGTCGTGTATTTTCTTGGTTAATTAACACCTGTAATCAAAGAAGAATTCAACTTTTTGTAACTACCCATAGTTTAGAAGCAGTTGATGCCATGCTACAGTCAGAAAAGTCCATAGAAAACGTGGTAGCTTTTCGGTTAAATTCTCCAAGGGAAAAACCTCAAAGATTTTCGGGCGATTTATTGCATAGATTGCGTTGGGAACGCGGGTTAGATGTGAGGTAAAGATGGTGAGATACTGCTATATTGTTGTCGAAGGTCCCCAGGATGTCGAATTCTTAATTGGTTTACTTAAATTTTATGGCTTAAAGCGAGTTATTCATTTATCTTCATTGGATAAATTTTGGGAAACACTTATCCCGAAAGCTTATCCACTAGACGATGATTTAACCAAACGAGTACCAGTACCATCTTTTGTTCAAAATGAGCAATTATCAATCGCTTTACATAGTGCTATTGGCGATACACGCATAGCGCAAACCATCGAAGAAAGTCTCAGGTTCATTCAACCTTCACAGCTTTTTAGTGTGGGAATTTTTGCCGATGCTGATTACAGTGAAACACCTCAAGAAAGGTTCAATAAACTAATTGCTTGCTTATCATCTCTTGATTTGTCAAACTTACGAATGCCTGCCCTACTTGGCGAAGTTACCCATTATTCGCCTCGCTGTGGTATTTTTATCGCTCCTAATAATCGTGAACAAGGAACTTTAGAAGATATTCTCCTCGAATGTGCTAGGATAAATTATCCTGATTTACTCAATCTTTCTCAAACTTATATAGAAAGTATTTACAGGAATCAGTTAACTAAAAAAGACCTCAAATATTTTAAAAAACCAGCAGGTAAAAAGAAAGCAATTATATCCAGTATTAGTAGTATATTAAGACCGGGTAAAGCCCTACAAGTTTCCCTACAAGATAATCGATGGCTAGATAAGCAAACCCTAGAATTAGAGAGCATCAAGCTTATTAAAAATTTCCTTGAGCAAATTATCGGACTTTGAGAAAAAAAAGCTAATTGAATAGCTGCTATCGAAATTATCCCCATCTCGCCTAAAAACAAGCTATCCTAAAGATTGCCATCCCGTTGCGATTCTATCCGTGCCTTACTATTCCCAATATCCCGACGCTTTCACTCCCAGTTATCTGAGCGAACTACAAGGACAGATCCTCGCTTGTCCCCACTTCACAGTTAACAATTTAAATCGAGATTTCGTTAAAACCAAAGGCTTTTCCATCGCTTTTCGACGCACACAAATCAGCGAAGTCGAACGAATGTTTCCCTATTTTAAACCCTATCTTGATCGCAGTTTACAAGCTGACTGCAACGCTTTTTATCTTAACCCCTTACTCCTACAAACCGGTTCACGCGTCGATCCTCATATCGATCGCTCCCTGCGCTCCTATTGTAAAACTATCGATCCCCCGCTCCTAGTTAGCGTCCTTTATGTGCAGGTTCCTAAAGATATTCAAGGGGGGGAACTGGTACTAGCAACAGGCAATCGTTCCGTGGCCCGGATTCGTCCTTGTACTAACACCCTGATCCTCTTTCAAGGAGATCTCACCCATTCAGTTAATCCCGTTAGCTGTTCCGGTATTCGTCTGAGTCTTGTCTGCGAACAATATCGTTTAGATGCCGAAGAATTGCGAGAGATTCCCGCAATGCAGATAGAATCGCGAACCATGAAACCAGAAAAGAAAAAAAAGAAAGATCGGGTCGTTGCTCTACAATAAAAGGGCATTTTTGTAAAGATATTCTAGATGGTGATGCGCGAACCGATCGTCGAATTAAGGGGAGTGACTAAAGCTTTCGGCAAGAAAGTAATCTTAAATAACGTCGATCTGAAAGTGTACGAAGGAGAAGCGATCGGCGTGATCGGTCCTTCTGGGACGGGAAAATCGACGATTTTACGCTTAGTCGCCGGATTACTGGCCCCCGATCGGGGAGAAGTGTACATCTACGGTACAAAACGGCAGAGAACCGTAGAACAGGGGGAAGATCCCCTCGGTGTTGGTCTAGTTTTCCAGCAATCGGCCCTTTTTGACTCCCTCACCGTCGGGGAAAATGTCGGTTTTGCTCTCTATCGCCACTCAAAGCTAAAACGAGCCGAAATCCGCGATTTAGTGGAAGAAAAACTGGATTTAGTGGGAATGTCCGGTTCCTACGACCTCTATCCCTCTGAAATATCCGGAGGGATGCGAAAACGCGTCAGTTTAGCCAGAGCAATTATCAGCGATCCCTCGATCGCCGCCGATCGACCGAACATTCTCCTTTACGATGAACCCACTGCCGGACTGGATCCCGTCGCTTCTACCCGCATCCAGACGGTAATTATGGAACTTCTCAAAGTAAAAAAAGCCTGTGGGGCCCATCTCATTGTCACCCACGTCCACAGCACCATCGAAAATACCACCGATCGCATCGTTTTTCTCTATAAAGGTCAATTTCAATGGGTTGGACCGACTCAGGAGGCTTATCACTCCGAAATC
>NZ_JADEXI010000009.1:0-24751 GCF_015207185.1 Microcystis sp. LEGE 08355
ACTATAATCAGAGGAAAACGAGGAATGCCCAACTTTTGAGGAACTCCAATAACTAAAGCGGGACGAATTCCTTCCTGTTCTCTGCCTTGGGGGTTTTGCGTCGGGAATCTGGCGATCACCACATCTCCAACAACTATCGGATCGGACATTAATCTTTGCCACCCTCGACAACTAAGCCAATACTAGAAACATATTGTACGGGTTTGCCTAACATTAAGGGATCTATTTCTCCCCAATCGTAAGGTTCATAATCTTCTAAACGAGATAGTTCGCTATCTAACCAATCATCTCTAGGGGCTGTTTTTTCCGAGGGATTGGGCTGTTTCAGGGAGTCTAAGGGTTTAGTCATGGGGAAAAAATGTCCTATACACAAACATTTTACCCACTATTGACTAACTTTTTAGTTCATCTACACCTCTATTTCCTCTAGCCATGTCCGAATCACGCTGATTAAGTTGGATTGTTGGGGAGGGAAGGTGAAAAAGTTGGTAGGGAAACTGACAGAGAATCGTTACCAATTTTCTCAATTCCTGAGATATATTTAATGGATGAAGTTCGATGTAAAGATTAAATCTCTGTTTCTATTGGTATGTTAGTGGGTGTATCTTGACTGATTAAAATTAAATTAGATACAGGGGTGTAAATATCACACTCAATTTCTGGTACTCGAATCGTTACAATTAATGTATAGCGAACAGGTTGATCATGGCGTTCCTCTTGTATTTGTTCTTTCCACCATCCACCAACAGGATAAACGCCTATCATTCCTCTACTTGCTAAATCGACGGACGTTCCTGTCCATATATCAGAATGAAGTGAACCTTGACTCCTTAAATAAGGACCCAAAAACCAGTTATCTTCCTCTTTACTGCCAGAAATATTTTTTTCTTCTTTTCTGGTAGCTTTATTAATTCTATGTCGAAATTGGTCATCGGTCTCTAAAGGTTTTTTTACTTGAAATCTGAGTCCATAAGAGGCATAATGGTGTTTTCTTTTATAACCTCGCTCCCCTGGATTAGGTTCTATAAAATACGATAAAGTTACTCTCAGTTCTACCTTGGCTTCTCCTAATTCTTCTAACTTTTCTTTTGGCCAGGGTAAGCTATGAAGATTCATTTTGTCTGTTTTAATGACACTACCATCTTTTTTAAAAGGTGTCAATTGATCTTCAATAACCATTGTTAAGTCACTATTTGAACTTTTTTAAGCTCTGTCTAAATCAGGAACACCATATCCATAGCGACGAATCAAATTTTTTTTATCTTGCTGCTTCAATTTCTTTGGAAAATTAGCTATCATCCTAACAGTCCATTCGGCTGAATGAACGATTAAAGCGCGTATTGTTTCTGGCCAATATTTGGGATTTTCTGAAAGAATTCGAGCAGCCATATAACTAGCGAGTGCAGTTGCACAACTGGTATCACACATATAAGTAAACAATTTATAGTTATGACTATGAGCAGTTGTTAATAAGCATAAATCGTCAATCATTTGTGCATAATTTTCCCCATCTGAGGCATAATTTCCCCCTTCACAAACAATATCAGGACGAATTGGCCATTGATTTTCCCAAGAAACAGAAGTACAACTTTTAGGAGATAAATCACCCCAAGGAGCTACAGGTTGCCAACCGTGAAAGTCGGGATGACTGATATTAACTTTTTCAGTGTAAGCTCCCACAACAAGAGCATTCCAAGCTTGTGCTGGGTTTTCAATTGTTGCCACATCATTGCGGGTTAAATAATCAGATAAAGATATTTCTTCTCTGATATTTCCTGCTGAAATAATGATTAATCGCTTAAAATTATCTTCACCAAAAGATAGTTGATCTATTGCTGCTGACCATGAGGAGGGAGTTCCATAATTTGGTGATGGCTGCTCGCTAGTTACAGCCATACAGAAAATACGTTTTCGCTTGGGATTTTGTATTTCTGGACGAGAGACTGCTTGCTCTGTAATTGCGCCATAAAGTTCAGGATCATTTTGTCCGACAGGAGGGAGAATTTTAACTGATTCTAAACGGTGAATAAGCGTTATATATCCTTGTGTTTGTAAAGCATTAAATAAATCATCATAAAGAATTAAACCCGCCATTTCTGTACCATGTGTATTATGAGGATCATGAGTTCCCCAATTAGGATCACAAGTATATAAATCACTACTATCAAGACCTTTTTCAATCAGTTTATGTCGTCTATTAACTCCATAATCAAGAAGACAGACAGCAACAGCATTATCTCTAGGAGGTAAAGTTCGATTCCATAAATCCTCGACCCATTCCTCCTTTTCAATTAATTTCATATCAAGAAAAAAGGAAAGGCGTATCTTTAGCAATTCTTAATTCTGCAACCGTATCAGAATTTTGAAGAACTTGCTGTATTTTTTCTACATTAGCCATAGCTAAAGTAACAGTTCTTTCGGGAAAATGTATATGAAATTTAGTCATAATATCGAGTCTTTGAGCAATGGTTTGGAAGTCTTCAAGTTGTCCACGACGTAACCATACTTCCCACCATATTGATTGTCCATTCTGAGGAAATAAAGCAGGATCATCAGTAAATAATGATTGAACTGTACCAATTTCAACGTTTTCTAGTCGGGTTCTTAGGGCTGCATTTTTTGGCTTTCCTTTTGTTGTTTCTTCATCACGATATTGTTCTACTTTGTTCTCAAAAAATTCTATCTCTGACTCTGGTACAAAAACCGTAGCTTTAACTGTGTCTTCTTGGTCAGTAGAAGGCTTAACAGCAACTAATTCAATTTTTTTAGTTTTATTTTCTAAGCTGTCAAAAGCATTCGCTTGATCTTTTGTTACCTGAAATTCTAAATATAATCCGGGTTGTCCGACGGCAATTTCCGATAAACGGGATTCTAATTGTTGACGAGCTTTCGTAATCGCTTCACCAATAGCAAGTTCTAATTTTGCAGCGTGTTCTATTCTGTTCCGATCGAGTGGTGGTAGAGAATTAAATGAGCGCGGTGAAGTATAATTGACGCTTTTACGAAATTTATCGTTATTCCGTAGATACAAGTGAGGAAGACGGCGAGAACGTTGCGACATTATGGGATTAGGTTTTATTCATTGAAGTTCAGATCCTTACGTTCCATAATAGCTGAAATCAGAGAATCTTCGCTTACCTTCTGACTATTTGACAAAACAGCTTGCTTGGCTGCGTCATCTGTCGCTCTGACAATTTCAGCTTGAGCGAGTCCATTGGCTTGATTAAGAATGTTTGACCAATCTTTCCAGTCAATTTCAAAAGAAATAAGACGAGATTCAATCAATTCACGAATAATTGCGGCATCAGGAAGCTGATATTCAATTACATCATCAAAACGCCTAAAAAGAGCTTTGTCTAGTAACTGAGGATGATTAGTCGCTGCCAAAATCAAACTATCCCCTTGCTCTTGTTCTAAAAACATCAAAAAAGAATTGAGAATGCGACGAATTTCTCCCACGTCGTTAGAATTGTGACGTTGAGTCCCAATCGCATCAAATTCATCAAAAAAATAGACCCCTTTTGTTATTGTCATCGCCTCAAAAATCAGTTTTAAACGACTAGCCGTTTCTCCCATATACTTGCCCATTAGACTATCGTATAAAGTCGTAAACAAAGGTAATTTAAGCTCTCCTGCTAAAGCTTCAGCCGTCATTGTTTTACCAGAACCCGGTGGACCTACTAACAACAGTTTCCGGCGAGGCGTAAGATTATGTTCTCTGAGTCTTTTTCCTTGTCTTTGTTCAGTTAATACTCGTTTAAGTCTAAATTCAAGGTCAGAGGTTAAAATCATATCCGATAATCGAATATCGGGATATCTGACCGAAACCAGATTGGCTAAATCTCCTTTTGGTTGTACTAAAGGAATTGGATCAGATTTTTTTTCAATAACCGATTTACTAGCCTTTGCTTGGTCAATTAATTCGCGAATTTCTTGGGCTAACTTACCATGTCCTTGTCTTGCTTCGTGTGCAGCCATCTGTAGGGCAGCAGAATAAAATTGCTGCTCTTCTCCTTCTACATGACTTTTTAGAAGTGCTAGAATATGGCGAGCGGTGGACATGATACCTCGTTAAGTTAAACTCCCCATCATACTCAATGATTTTAACTGTGACAGGCACTATATAAAGAATGATTTCCCTTTTGGACTAATTTTGATCGGTATAGTTAAATTGTACTAAATAAATTGTCCTATTGGCTAGGAGAAACCCGTATTTAATCGTTTCCTTGCTTTCGTGGCTATTCGATAATTTTCCCGCTTCTCCCTAAAAATTACCGTCCCGCTCGCTAAACTGCCAAATCGATAAGATCCTTTGACCTTTCGCCGCCTTATTGAGCAAAACTAGGTATAAACACTTTCTTAAGAATTAACCTATGTCACAATAGATGAAGATAAACCAAATAGTGTGAAGTTGTAAACTTAGGTATTACTGAATGGAACCGCTTTATCAGTACGCGTGGCTAGTTCCCGTCCTGCCTTTGGTAGGCGCTACCCTAGTCGGTGCGGGCTTAATTTCCTTTAATGAAGTCACCAATCGTCTGCGACAGGTGAATGCTGTATTAATCATTTCTACCCTCGGTGCGTCGATGGTGCTGTCTTTTGCACTGCTGTGGAGTCAAATCAATGGACACGCTCCCTACAACCAAATGATCGATTGGGCATCGGCGGGTAACTTTCACCTGAAAATGGGTTATACGATCGATCATCTCAGTGCTTTAATGTCGGTTATCGTCACCACCGTAGCCTTTTTGGTGATGATTTATACCGATGGTTACATGGCCCACGACCCCGGTTATGTGCGTTTTTACGCCTATCTCAGCATTTTTAGCAGTTCTATGCTCGGTTTGGTCATCAGTCCCAACCTCGTCCAGATCTACGTTTTCTGGGAATTGGTGGGGATGTGTTCCTATCTGCTGGTAGGTTTCTGGTTCACTCGTCCGGCGGCTGCCGAGGCCTGTCAAAAAGCCTTCGTTACCAACCGCGTCGGCGATTTTGGCTTATTACTGGGAATGCTGGGGCTTTTCTGGGCCACCGGTAGCTTCGAGTTTGATATCATGGGTGAACGTCTAGAGGAATTAGTCTCTTCTGGAGCCATTGCCGGCAGTTTAGCGGCATTATTCGCCGTTTTAGTCTTCCTTGGACCGGTGGCCAAATCAGCCCAATTTCCCCTTCATGTCTGGCTACCGGATGCCATGGAAGGTCCGACCCCGATTTCGGCCCTGATTCACGCCGCCACCATGGTGGCCGCTGGAGTTTTCCTGATTGCTCGGATGTATCCCGTTTTTGAGCCAATTCCCACGGCGATGACGGTAATTGCTTGGACGGGGGCCTTTACTGCCTTTCTAGGGGCAAGTATCGCCCTCACCCAGAATGATATCAAAAAGGGTTTAGCCTATTCCACCATCTCCCAATTGGGTTACATGGTTATGGCTATGGGTATTGGTGCTTATAGTGCGGGGTTATTCCACCTGATGACCCACGCTTATTTTAAAGCGATGTTGTTCCTCGGTTCCGGTTCGGTCATCCACGGTATGGAGGATGTGGTCGGTCATGAGCCGGTTTTAGCGCAAGATATGCGGATGATGGGCGGTTTACGCAAGTATATGCCCATTACTGCCCTAACTTTCCTGGTGGGAACTCTGGCCATCTGTGGGATTCCTCCTTTCGCTGGTTTCTGGTCGAAGGATGAAATTCTCGGTTTAGCTTTTGAAGCGAACCCAGCTTTATGGTTAATCGGTTGGGGGACTGCGGGTTTGACGGCTTTTTATATGTTCCGGATGTACTTTAACACCTTTGAAGGGGAGTTTAGAGGGACTAATAAGGAGATTAAACGGCGACTGTTAGCCAATGCGGGCGCGATTCCGGCTTTTGGACCGGGGGCAATGAATGTTAAGCAATTGGACTCGGAAGCACAGGAAGAAGACAACCACGGCCATCATGCCCATGAACCCCACGAATCGCCAATTACTATGACTTTACCTCTCATGATTTTGGCGGTTCCTTCTTTGTTAATTGGTTTGGTGGGTAAACCTTGGCAGAATTTCTTCGAGGGTTTTATTCATGTTCCTAACGAAGTGGTGGAAGAAGTTCACGCTTTTGATTGGACAGAGTTTCTGATTATGGCGGGTAATTCGGTGGGGATTGCTTTAATCGGGATTACTGTCGCTTCTTTGATGTATCTCCAGAAGAAAATTGACCCCGCAACTATTGCCGAAAAATTCCCCGCTTTGTATCGTTTTTCCCTGAACAAATGGTACATTGATAATCTCTATGATCGGGTTTTTGTCCAGGGTTGTCGTCGTCTCGCGCGGCAAATTATGGAAGTGGATTATCGCGTTATCGATGGGGCGGTGAATTTAACCGGTTTAGCTACTCTTGTCAGTGGTGAAGGTCTTAAATACCTGGAAAATGGTCGCGCCCAATTCTACGCTTTAATTGTCTTTGCCGCAGTTTTGGGTTTAGTAATTGTCTATAGTCTGGTGTAGATTTTTAATCGGTTGACTAAAGATTTTTGGGGGCGCAAAGCCCCTTTTTTTAGCTTTAAGTCCCCCTTTTTAAGGGGAATTTAGCCTGCATTATTCATGAGAGTAGGGTAAAAAAACCTGAAACGACTACCAGATATAAGTTACAGCGACTTGATCTCAACAACAGTCTGTTTTGTCTCTCCGTCACTGGGCTTTCAGGAAAGAAAATAATGGTTAAAAAAGCAGAAAAAAGGGGACAAAAAACTCTATAATGTTAGGGACAGTAAGAGTTAAAATTTTCGTTGATCATGACTGAGTTTTCTTCTCAACTTTCGCTAAACTTCTTTACCAAAAAACCTTTAGAAGCCAAGTTCTCTCGCCTTGATTTGAGTTCAGATGCGGGGGTACTTCTGGTTAGACAAGCAGAAGAACAACTGAAAATTTGTGAAGGATTAGCAGATTGTTTGGAGGATAATCGAGAGCCGGGTAAAGTAAAACATTCTCTACATCAGTTAATTAGTCAACGAGTCTATCAAATAGCATCGGGCTATGAAGATAGCAACGATAGTAACTATTTGCGTGACGATCCTATTTTTAAGATTGCTTGCGATAAAGTTCCGCTTCCAGGAGAAGAATTATTAGCTAGTCAGCCAACGATGAGTCGATGGGAGAATCAGGTAACAAACAGAGAAATCAAAGGAATGCGTCGCTTTTTTGTTGACCAATTCCTCAAAAGTTATTCACAACAACCAGAAGAAATATTGCTAGATATAGATGGCTGGGATGCTTTGACTCATGGGCATCAGCAACTAAGCTTATTTCATGGTTATTATGGACACTATATTTACTTTCCCGTATTAATTAATGAAGCTGCGAGCGGTTCCCCGTTAGTTCTACAACTTCGAGCGGGAAATTCTCACCCAGGTAAAGGGGTAGCGGGGATACTAAGATGGCTATTTTGGCGGTTAAGAAAAGCGATGCCAGGAGTGAGAATTATTTGACGAGGAGATGCGGGCTTCTCCTTGCCTGAAATCTTGAAAGTTTGCGAACGCAGTGAAGTTAAATATGCGTTTGGTTATAGTAGTAATGCAGTCTTGAAACAAAAAATTAGTTATCTTCTGGATCAAGCAAGATTACAATATCATCGCACGGGAGAAAAAGCCCGATTATTTGATGATGTTTATTATGCGGCGGGGACTTGGAAAGAGCCACGACGAGTAGTAATGAAGGCAGAATGGTTAGAAAAAGGGGCTAACCCCAGATTTATCGTTACCAATTTACTCACAGATGCCCAAGAACTCTATGATGATTTTTATGTCCAAAGAGGAGCTAGTTCGGAGCATAGAATTAAAGAATTAAAACTAGGAATCAAAGCTGACAGACTCAGTTGTCAAAAATTTATTGTCAATCAGTTTCGTCTGTTTTTATCTCAAGCTGCTTATATTTTGATGCTGGGGATTCGGCAAGCAGCACAGGGGACAAGATTGGCAAAGGCGACAGTTTCTCGTTTAAAAGAAACTCTTATTAAAACTGCTGCAAAAGTTAGTGTTTCGGTCAGAAAAGTATTAGTTGAGTTAGCAGCTCATTGTCCATTTGCTTATGAAATTAGACTAATTTCACAGCGACTTTCTAGTGGAGTTCAATTAATTTTTTTTAAAAGCCAAGCCTTCCTAGGATTATTGTATCTAAATGACAGTTTTAGTCGCTTTTTTAGGCTTTAATTGTTAATTTTGTGCGGTTGATTAAGGATTTTTACTTACTTATTTAACCCCAAAAAAAACTGGATGTAAATCCAGTTTTTCGGGTTCCTTGTTTTTTGGTTCATGAATAATGCAGGTTAGGGTTTGCGGCAAAAAGTACGGGCGAAGCATTCGGATAGAAAATCTACGGTTTCACCGATAGGTTATTGCCCGAATGCTTCGCCCCTACAGGACGCGGGCCGATGAAGACGCAAGGTTTTGAACGACGATTCTCTCAAAATCTTGCACCTGTTTCGCTCGTAAAGCCCCAAAACCCTTACTTTGCCTACATTTCACATTTATTCAGCAAGCCCTATTTAGTCTTAAAAAATGAAACTAATAAGGCGAGACCATTGTAGCTTATTTTCAGAACAATAGCCGATTTAGTTCACAAATCTTTAACCTTTTCCTGCCAGTTTCTTTTTTTGATCGCAGTGACAACTCAAACCCCCCTTCCCACCCCCCAAGAGACTTTGCCCTCAGAGTCCTTCACTAATAGCCTTAATCGTCAAATAATCATCATTCTTGACTTTGGCTCCCAGTATTCTGAATTAATCGCCCGCAGAATCCGGGAAACGAACGTTTACTCCGAAGTTCTCTCCTATCGTACCAGTGCCGAACAATTGGCCCAAATCAACCCGAAAGGAATAATTCTTTCGGGCGGTCCCAATTCCGTCTATGATCCGGTGGCGCCCCACTGTGATCCCGAAATTTGGAATTTAGGTGTACCCATCCTCGGAGTTTGCTACGGGATGCAATTGATGGTACAGCAGTTAGGGGGCAGGGTAGAACGGGCAAAACGGGCCGAATACGGCAAAGCATCCCTATTTATCAACGATCCTACCGATTTATTAACCAATGTCGAGGACGGTTCCACCGCTTGGATGAGTCACGGGGATTCCTGCGTGGAATTGCCCGCGGGTTTTGAAATTCTCGCTCATACCGATAATACCGATTGTGCGGCCATTGCCGATCACAGGAAAAAACTCTTTGGAGTACAGTTTCACCCGGAAGTTGTCCATTCTGTGGGAGGAATCGCCTTAATTCGCAATTTCGTCTATCATATCTGCAAATGCGAACCCACTTGGACCACGGAAGCTTTTGTCGAGGAATCGATCCGAGAAATTAGGGCAAAAGTGGGCGATAAGCGAGTTTTATTGGCCTTATCCGGCGGTGTGGACTCCTCTACCTTAGCATTCCTCTTGCATCGAGCGATCGGTGATCAACTAACCTGTATGTTTATCGATCAGGGATTCATGCGTAAGGGTGAACCAGAACGATTAATGCAGATATTTAACGAGCAATTCCATATTAGAGTCGAGTATGTCAACGCTAGAAAGCGATTTTTAGCGCAAGTGGCCGGTGTCACGGATCCCGAAGAAAAGCGCCGTCGTATCGGCCATGAATTTATTCAGGTGTTTGAAGAAGAATCGAATCGTTTGGGACCCTTTGATTATCTGGCCCAAGGAACTTTATATCCTGATGTGATTGAATCGGCCGATAGTAATGTGGATCCCAAAACCGGGGAAAGAGTCGCGGTTAAAATTAAAAGTCATCATAACGTTGGTGGACTGCCGAAAAATCTCCGGTTTAAATTAGTCGAACCCCTGCGAAAATTATTTAAGGATGAGGTGAGAAAATTAGGCCGATCAATTGGTCTTCCGGAAGAAATTGTTCGTCGTCAACCTTTCCCCGGCCCCGGTTTAGCGATTCGCATTTTAGGGGAAGTGACCGCAGATAAATTAAATATTTTGCGCGATGCAGATTGGGTAGTGCGCGATGAGATTAATAAGCAGGGAATGTATCACGATTTCTGGCAAGCTTTCGCGGTTTTATTGCCTGTCCGCAGTGTGGGAGTGATGGGAGATCAACGCACCTACGCTTATCCTATTGTCCTACGTTTAGTCAGCAGTGAAGACGGAATGACTGCCGATTGGTCGCGGGTTCCCTATGATTTATTGGAGACAATTTCTAATCGCATTGTCAATGAAGTTAAGGGAGTTAACCGCGTGGTTTATGATATTACTTCTAAGCCACCCGGAACTATAGAATGGGAGTAGTATTGAATTATTGATTGATCGTTATTCCCGTCCAAATATTGGGGCGGGATTTTTGCAGAATAGACAATTGAGGAGATTAATTACTACCATGGCACAGTTAGAGATGTGGGAAGAAATAGAAGCGGTGGATTTTGCCGAAGAAGAAGAAGATATTGCAGGAGAATCAGCAAACCAAAAAAACCTACAACTCAAAGAAATCTCCGAGACTGTTGTTGCTGGAAGTGATTGGACTACCGCAACGATCCGCGATCAATTAATTCGAGAAAATATTCAACTCAATCCGCGCTTTCAAAGACGAGATGCTTGGAATATTACTCGTAAAAGTCGATTTATTGAATCCCTAATTCTAGGGTTTCCAGTCCCACAGATTGTCTTAGCTACTAATAATAAGGAAAAAGGGAAATTTATCGTTCTTGATGGCAAACAACGCCTACTAACAATTTTACAGTTTTATGGTGACAGTGCCACACCTAATAATAGTTTTACTTTAAAAGATTTAGAATTTCTAGATAATCTCAATGGCTGCCAATATCAGGATCTAAAAAATGACTTCAATTTAAATGATTTCTTAGACCAACTGGATAATCAAACTATCCGCACGATTGTTATCCGTAATTGGAAAACGGAAAGTTTCCTTCATAAAATTTTTCTGCGTCTCAATCTGGAAAATACCCCTTTGTCTCCACAGGAATTAAGACAAGCATTACACCCAGGGGGTTTTATTAATTTTTTAGATGATCGAGCGATCGAAAGTCAAGCATTAAAGAAAATATTTAAATCTTCCTATCCCGATTTCCGGATGCGCGACACTGATATATTATTGCGTTATGTAGCTTTTCATTATTATTTATCTGATTATCGCGGTGATGTTCAGATGCTTCTAGATAAAACCTGTCAAAATTTCAATCAAGAATGGGAAAAACGCTCAGATGAAATTATCAATGTTGTTGATCAATTTGAAAAAGCTGTCCAAACAACAATTAATATTTTTGGAGAGAAAAACTTTTCTCGTCTCTGGTTATATAAAGAAGGAAAGTATCGAAGTCAGTTGAATCGAGCAATTTTAGATGTGATGGTTTTTTACTTTTGCGATGATCTAATTAGAGCAGCTGCCGAGAAAAACAAAGAACAGATAGAAAATGCTTTTAAAGAATTATTATCTAACCCTGACAATGAATTTAGGAACTCGGTAGAAAAAACTACTAAAAGTATTAGAGCAACTTACAATCGTTTTCATTTATGGGGTCAAGCTTTATCAGAAGTATTAGATATTAACTTCAATATTCCTCAGATGGAAGACAATCGTATTATTTTTAAGGGGTTAAGATAGTTGTTTTTTTTACTATGCCGAAATCTCTAAAATTTAGACAACTAACCAGAGAATTGACTCGACTAAAAAGACAATTCCTACCTCGTAAATTTAGCGAGATAAATGAATATTCTGAAAGACAATTAGCTTTAACTTTTGCCTATCGAGTTTTTGCTCATGCTGAGATTGAATCTTATCTTGAAGATCGAGTTTTGGATACAGTACAGACAGCAAAAAATATCTGGGATAATCAAGGTAAAGCTGGTCGAGTTTTGTTATGTGTAATCGCTTTTTCTGGTCAAGAAATGGAAGCTCCTCCCGACACCCTTACTCCTCTTAAAGGTAAGAAAAATCTGCCTAAAGATAAAGTGAAAATAAATAAAAAAATTGACAAAGCGATTAGATGTTTTAAATCAGTTATCGATCAAAATCATGGGATTAAAGAAACTAACCTATTAAAATTACTCTTACCAATCGGCATCGATAGTGATGACTTAGATAAAGTTTGGTTACTAAATATGGATACTTTTGGAGAAGAACGCGGTGAAATCGCTCATTCTTCGGGAATAAAAACGAAAAAAACGCCTAACCCTGCCGACGAATTAGAAAGAGTTAAACAAATTATTCAAGAATTAGAGAAAGTCGATCAATTGATTACTAACTTGCTTAAGTAATTGCCCTCTTAATAAAATTTAAAGTGTTAATTATATCAGAAATACAGTATAATAAAAAGCAGAATGTAGGTTGGGTTGAAGCATGAAACCCAACACCCGCATAGTTTACGCTACCGCTAACCCATCCTACCAATAATTGTGCCTCCCTACTTACAGTATAATGAAAGGCAGACAATAGAGAGCTAATCATCAAGGTGAAACATAGACCAATTGCGATCGATTTATTTGCCGGCTGCGGTGGGATGTCCCTTGGTCTAGAAGCGGCGGGATTTGATATTGCTGTAGCGGTGGAGTTTGATGCAGTCCATTCCTTGGTTCATCATTTTAACTTTCCCTATTGTCAAACTATTTGCCGGGATATAGCCAAAGTAACAAGTAGAGAAATATGGGAATTATTAAAACTAAAAGGCTATGCCACCGATGTTAGTTTAATTGCCGGCGGTCCCCCCTGCCAAGGTTTTTCATTGATTGGTAAACGACAAATAGATGATCCTAGAAATTCTCTTGTATTTGAATATCTGCGGATTGTAGCAGAAATTAAACCCAAATATTTTATCTTTGAAAATGTCCCCGGCATGGCTACCGGTAAACATAAACAATTTTTAGAGGAGTTAATCTCTGAATTTGAAGCTATTGGCTATACAATTAATCAGCCAATTAAAATCCTTGATGCCAGTGAATACGGCGCACCACAAAAGCGCAGAAGATTAATCTTAATTGGTAGTCGAAAAGACGTGACGATGGCTAAATATCCTTTGACAAAGACCGTCGATTTGAACTCAGCCAAAAAATCGGCTTTTACCAGCGTCTATGATGCGATTTCAGATTTAGAATTAATACCTGCCTTTATCGATACTGATTTAGGCATACCTGCATCAAAATTAGATTATAGTGGTAAGAGGAAAAAATATTCAGTGCAGCCAGGGGATATTTTTAAACTTTGCCATCAAAGAACAGTAGATACAAAAATCTATGGACATATAGGCTCGGTTCATACCCAAAGATCAATTGATAGATTTATCGTAACCGAACCGGGTACAGTGGAACCAAAAAGTCGCTTTTTAAAGCTTTCTCCCACTGGTTTATGTAATACTCTCCGGGCCGGAACTAATAGTGACAAAGGGGCCTATACTGCTCCCAGACCCATTCACTATTCTATTCCTCGTTGTATTACTGTACGAGAAGCCGCCAGATTACATACATTCCCCGATTGGTTTCAGTTTCACCGCACAATATGGCATGGTTTTCGTGAGATTGGTAATGCAGTTATTCCGCTATTATCGAAAGAACTCGGTGATGCTGTGATGGAAGCAATGAATATCAATACCGCTAATCTCAACCGAGTTATTTTAGAAAAAATGTCAGCCGAATTATTGCTGTATAATATGTCTCAGGCATCAAACTATTGGGGCATCCCCGACGATGTTATTCCGAAAAGAAAACGAGGTGTCTCTCAGAGATAGTACGATTAACTGCCAATCGAACTTGAAAAACTCGCTCCCATCTTCCCACTCTCCTATACTTTTTAAACAGGATTTACTATCATTTTTATTATTCGGGAACCGTCCACCAAGCGAGAGCAAAAGCTTGTTCTTTCTCGTTAACTTGTTGACGATATTGAACCCGAATTTTATAGTTTCCGGAGATGGGGACAGGACAAAAAATATGCTCTAAACTATCACTATCACTCAGGGAAGCACAGGTGTATTTAGTATTATTATCCTCTTGGGCAGGTAAAAGATACACATCTAAATTATTCAGGCCGCGATCTCGGAAACTTTCATCGAGATCATAGAGATTATTGCCATTAGTATCGATTAGTTCTACCAAACGATCCCAAGCCAAAGTTATCGAAACAAAACTATTAGCTTTTAAGGGCTTCTCTAGGGCATAATCTTGATAACCATTAGGGGTAACTGTAGCGTAATCCCAACCAATGGCAGGAATAGATTCTGCGGCGGACCATTGACCATTACTAAACTGTTGGTAGGCGCGAAAAGTGTTAAGATGTCCCGTCCCCATCTGCATATCTAAAGGAATTTTCGGGTCTTTATAAGCATCGGACTCTAACCAAGTTTTTTGGTCTTTAGTTAAGACCGTCCGTCTCATACCTAATCGTAACCCATCGCCCTTATCTTTAATTTTATCGGCAGCATTAAGCATTACTGCTTTCATCACTTGATGATGACGAGAATCGAGACTCCAATGGGGATTTTTTTGATTAATTTGTTGATCGCCGTATTCTTGTAAAAGTGCCACCGATGCCGTAATATGAGGGGCGGCGAAACTGGTGCCACTAACAGTATTTAATTTACCTTTGAGGTCATAAAGCTCTATTTTATTGCCGGGAGCAACTAAATTAATCGACCGCCTGGAACCATCATTAATTTCCCGTTTAATTAAACTCCGACCAATACCCACCGGCAAAGCACTAATATTAGCAAAATCAACTTTAGTGAATTTTCCTTCTCTTTTGGCTGTATAGGCGGTAGTAATGCCGTTAAAATGATCGGTGGGAATGGGAATTCCTCCCTTACCTTGATTACCAGCAATTACATAAAGAACATCATCAACTCGCGATGACCAATCAACACATTGAGTTAATAAAGCTTGACCATCTAATTTTGGTTCCTGTCGTTGATCTCTTTGCAAAGATTCCCCAAAACTAAAGTTAATTGCGCGCACATCACCGCTATTTTGTCGGGCAATATTTTGGCTAGTAAGACATTCTTCCGGTTGTCCACCGCGTCGCAAAGAACCTACCGCCCCCGAATATAATCTCGCTTTTGGGGCCACTCCGGGGATTTTTTTATCATCACTTACCATCATCGTTGCCACCATAGCGGCGTGATTATCTAGATAGGTGTTGGGTTTGGCAATTTGATCGCGAAAAAAAACACCAGCTAATTTATAGGGAGGCTGCCAAGCTGCCACTTTATCATAACCGAACTGCGCCGGTCGGCCGATTTCCACTTGACCGATGGCAATTTTTCGCCCTAATAAATTATAGGGTTCCGCCCGTAGGCGATCGGCATAAATTCCCTGTTCACCGATGGAATTAGAAAGAACTAGGGAAGGAAGCAGAATTATCGTTACTACTAACCCGACGACAAACCAAAACCCTCTTTTCATCATCAGCAATCCTGCGGCAGTAAGGTGATATCGATCCATTCTAAGACAGAAATATCAGAAAATACCTAAGTCTCTTTTTTGGCTAGGTGGGATGGTAATAAAAAGCCACTGCCAAGATTAAATAGGTGGCTAGTAATAGGGTTCCATCTAACCAATTGGAACGACCGGTAAAGCTGATTAAATTAGTGACAACCACCGCTACAATCAAAGCCACCACGTTAAAGGGATTAAAATTTAAATCCATCGGTTGCTGCCAAAATTGACCGATAAAAACTAATAAAGGTGCCACGAATAAAGCCACCAATAAACTATCACCCATAGCCACGGAAACCGTTAAATCCATCTGATTTTTTAGGGCTAATTGAGTGACGGTAACTATTCCAGAAACATCGCTAATTAAAGGAATGAAAATTACCCCGATAAAGAGAGGAGTGAGATTAAATCCTTCCATCACCGATTCCACTACATCAACAAATAAATCTGACTCATAGGCTACAGCTACGGTGGAAGTCAGCAGCACAAGTAACCAAATCCAGACTTGAGCTTTTTCTTCCTCACTAACCTGATTATCGGGGGTATTTTCGTTACTTAATCCCACTTCGTAGAGATAGCTATGGGTTTTCAGGGAAAATAATAAAGTTAACCCGTAAACTATTAATAAAACCGTGGCGGTGACTAGGGAAAGACTGAGAATATCGGCAACTTCCACCACGTTAGAAGTATATATTACCAAAGTTGGTAAAGCGATCGCTATTACTGCTAAAGTCATAGAAGAACCATTTACCCGGGCTAAAATCGGTTTAAATTCTTGCTCTTTGTAGCGAATTCCTCCCGTGAGCATTCCCATGCCCATAAATAATAATAAATCACTGAGAATACTACCGGTAATACTGGCTTGTACGATGTCCACCAAGCCTTTTTTTAGGGCAATTAAGGCAATAACTAAAGTGGTAGTATTGCCAAAGATAGCATTAACTAATCCTCCCAAAGTTGGACCAGTAACTACGGCAACTCTTTCCACAGACGTGCTTAACCAAATTGACAGGGGAATGATCGATAAAGCGGCAGTGATAAAAATAGCTTGATCCCCCCAATTAAGACGACTAGCGACCACCGATAGGGGAATAAATAATAGGAAAGCAAAGGAGACAATTTTTCTTAAATTCATGGGTTATTAATGGTGATTTCTCCCACCATTCCCGCTTCAGCATGACCTGGAATAGTACAGATTAATTTATACTTACCAGTTTTGAGAGGAACTATTACCCATTCTGCCTGTGCATTAGGTTTTAATTCTAGTTCGTGAATTGCCCCTTTAATCTCCACTTTTCCCGCTTCAACTTTCTGCGTCCAACTAGCATCGGCGAAGTCTTTAGCGGTAAAATAATGTTTAGTGGGACTGGGATTATCGAGGATTAATTTGTATTTTTGTCCGGCAATAAAGTTTAATTGACTAGGAAAGAATTTTAATTCTCCTTGCCCGGAGCCTAGACTAATTTTAACTTCTAGAGGGGCGGCCACGGCGAAGGCGGGAAAAGTCACTAACCAACAACTAATTAAAACTATTACTAATGCCACAAATTTTTGATAGATATACTGGCCAGCGAAGTAGGGATTAGAATTCATTTTGCTCCTGCAGCTGATAATAGAGAAAATCTGGCGGCTTTGACGATAATTTTACAACAAGTGGTGATTCCTAAGTGAGTGGGTGGAATTAAATATAAAATGAACGTAGGTTGGGTTGAAGCATGAAACCCAACGCCCGCTCATGTTACGCTACTGCTAACCCATCCTACAAATAATTGTGCCTCTCTACTTACCGGCTCTTTTCCCTTCTATCCCTTAAAAGTCCCTTGGCCACTGTTCAAACCTCGGGACTTCTAGCCACTGTCAGTTAAATCGACAAAACTAATCTAAGCTATCGGGAGAATGGGGATAAAGTTGTTCTGCTTCTGGACAATCTTCCGAGACATTAATATCAGGATTCGTCCGCGACACCGAGGCCAGTTTTCTGCTAACCGCACCAATACTTTCTAAACGCACCATTTCTTCCCAAGAACTAATTTCGTCTTCTTCTTCTGTTTCGTAGCGAATGGTGACGAGATCGCTTTCTAGATCGACAATACGAGCATTATCAATCCATCTTTGCTGATCGCGCAAGAAAATGCAGACTTCCTGACCATCCATACAGAATTGATAAATCTTGCGGTGTAACATAAATTGCTCCTAAACAGCTTCTTTTGTTGGATTCAACTAACGGGAAGTGACAAAATGCCAATCTCAGCAATAGCTCAAAAATTCCCGCGGATAACACAAAAGGGAGAAAAATTCCGCTAGCAGTGGCAAGAATGGGAAAGGAAAGTCAGGTTTCCAGTTTGGGGCTACGTTCTTCAAAGACATCGATTCGATTAATAGACGGCCTCGGCGATCACTAAAAAATCGCCCTTATAGAGTCATTGTGACATAAATTTTCACTTCCTAACAGTATTCCTGGATGGAATCGGGAATAAGGTTTAGGGATGAGGTTATGCCATTTTTCTTTATTCATGGCAGGTATCCTACTCCCCTCTTGCGCCCCTCCACCCCCCACATCCTTAGGGCAGGGGGAGTTTGGGGGTGAGGGCAATTAACCATATCTGCCATTACTTTTGAAAAATGCTATCAGTACCGTCCCCTTTCCAACCCCGAAAAATAGCTATAGACGCTCTGCCATCTTGGCAAGTCATGGGGCATCGCTCGCCACTTGATTCCGTTGGCCGATAAATAAAAAATGGCTGTGAGCTTATAGCTACTTCAGGGTAAGCGCATCTTAAGGAGCCTTGACAAAATGAACTTTATGTGAGTTGCTTACCCACGATTCAGGCATATTTGAGGAGAATTTGCCATCTCAATTGTTAAGCAAAAATCGACCAAATCGGTCGAGTTCGTAACTATTCTGATTGACTGGTATCACTTGAAATGCCCACGCAGATCACAAAATTGGTCAATTGTCAATAGCGTTTGAGATGCGCTCACCCTCGGTTGGGGAGTGGGGAGACGATGCCAAATCTGGTTATAATTCACATTTACCAGAAACGCTATATTCATTTCAATCATTCCGAAATAACTAAATAAACTTCTAATCCTTTTTGACCTTCTTTGTCAAATTTTAAGCCTATTTCAGAATCTTTTATCTCTCTTATTGGAATTCTTCGGCGAGGGGTATTTTTGCCATTTTTATTAATTTGAATACTTTCAATAATAGCATTTTGACATATTTTTTTATTTTCACTGACTAAAAAAACTTTTTTACCAACTTCTAGTCTTTTATTGGGTTCCTGTGGCTCATCTGATATTTTGATAGCGCAAGCTTGTTGCTGTTGATACCAATTGACAACTTTACCGATCTTTTGAAGCTTTCCTATCTTTTTCTTCCTATCAACAAAGCAATAAAGAACTAATTCACTCATAGCTTGACATATAGCTTCGACAAAATCACATAATTGTAGTAACTCATTGGCATTAAGAACGGTATCTATTTCTTTACCATGAGCAGAATTATTACGAAGTTCTATAAAATTCTTTAATTCATTTTCCACACTACCCCTACTATTATTGTCAATAAAATTCTTAACTTTTTTATGATTTTCTATCCATTGCCAAGAATCAGTTGCAGATATGCCAGCATTGGCTAAAAGTCTGGTTAATTGCTCTTTTCTAAGATTAGCTTCATGTAACAAAAAAGCGGCTGATGTGAGATTATATCTGCTTGTATTTTGGTATTCAGTATCAAATAAATTTTTGATAATGTCCCTCTCTGAAAGAGAATCGAAGCGATTTCTTTTATTTTCATTGCTCAGTAATGTAGCACAACCAGTCTGATGCTGATTTCTTACAGATTCAGGTAAATCTTGATAGCAACTATATAATTGAGGCAGCAAAATAATCCAATCTCTTACTAGATTTTCGACAAAATTTTCGTAAAGAGCATATAACCTTGTGATAGATGAACAATGATCGTTAACTAGCCACTTTCTTGTTAGAGGAGCGTTTGCTTGAAGATATTTTAAGTCTTCTGTGTTGAGTTGTGAAGGATTATCCGCAATAATTTCTCTAAGTTTTTCACTGATATTAATTATTGATTGAATGGTATTTATCTCATCCTTTAGGTTATTTAAAAGTCCTTCAAACATTCTCAAATACTCTGCTTAAGAACTCGTTGAATCAGAGAATCAAAAATTTGAATACGAGCTTTAAAATCATCTTTGGTATCCCCTTCTCCGGTGAAAAGTCCTTTTTTTAATTTTTTATCTTGATGAGTAATTCCCTGGGAATCTTGAGTAAATAAGCTGATAGTTTCATCAATTATCGCTGATTTTCTAGTAATTAATTCTTGATAATCAGATAAATGGTTGCTGAAACTGATCATCACTGCATCATAGTAAACTTTATAAGCTTTCGATTTATGTGTTTTGGTTTTACTATCGAAAGGCTTAAATAACTGATCCTGATAAATGCTAGATACTAACTCTATAGTTTGGTTAAATACTCGCTCGAACTCTTGGATATTCTCGTCGGAAAAATTAAGACTTTTTTTCATCATATAATTATCCAGATATTTAGATAAATTACCAGTATATTGATCAATATCCCTCAGGGCAAAAAAACGTAGGATTAATTCTACATCTTCCATCTTTTTATAAAATCCACTTTCTTTAAGTTTTTCTTTATCATTAATAGGAATATCCCAAGCTTTAGCAAAAATAGTATTCTCAGAAAGCTTTAATAAAAGTTCATTGAATTTCCCAGAGTAAAGACAGTTTCTTATTTCTTGGCGACTCAAAGATACACCTCCTGTATTGAGGCGTTCAAAAACCAGTTGTTTTAAAGATAAAGCTTCCTCTATATCCGATAGAGACTCGGTAATAACAACTATAGTTGAAATGGCGCGTCGATTGATACCATCTTTGATTTTTGCAGGAAGACTTTCATAGGTTCTTCCTTCTAATTCAGGCCAGATCTCCAACCCTGTTAATTTTAATTTGTTATTATAAAAATTCTCAATTGCTGTGATTCTTTGTTGACCATCTATTACTTCATAGGAGTTATAGGAAGTTTCATAGAGAATCAGAGGAGGTACGGGAATATTCATCAAAAAAGATTCAATCAGTCTCGATTGTTTTTGTGCGTCCCAGCGATCCCGTCTCTGATAGAAAGGACGCTTTTTCACATAGTTAGGTTTATTTAAAGACTCAGCAAAACTAGGCAACTTTTCTCGATTCATTTCTAATAATATTCTTCGTTCACCTTGTTCATATTTTTCATTAATTTCATTATCTGATAATTTTTTAACATCCTTTCGGGAACGTTTTTGCCAAGGATTTGTTTTAGTTTGTGAGATTGTCATAATTTCCCACCAGAGGGGTACAAATTGATATGACCGGACTTCCCTCATTCATTTTTAAGCATAGACTGAGGATATATACGAGAATTAAGAGTTATTGGTAATCTTCCCAGATAACTCTCAAAAGTTAATTCTCTTCAATTGGCAACTGGTCACTGACAACTGGTCACTGATAACTGATTAGGATTTTTGGCTGAAATAGGCCTCTAGCGCCTCATTGATGATTTGATTCATCGGCCGTTTTTCCGTTTCCGAAGCTTCCTTGAGACGGACAAACATATCATCGGGGACGCTGACACGGTTTTGATTTTTACGCACGCGTTTGGGTTTTGATTCAGTAGTAGTAGTTTCGGTCATTTTAGGTGTGTAGGTGGCTGAAAATGCTTGTAAAGCAGGGAAATTGACTCGATGACAGAATTCTCCGAAGGTTTCGTTATTTTGTTGATCCTGTTGGAAGTAAACAAAAATCGGTTCTAAGACCTTTTCTAGATCATCGATCGCCATTTTATCCAAATAGGGGCGCGCTAGTCGAGTTTGATCGGCTGTTCCTCCCAACCAGAGTTGGTAGGAATTGGGAGCGCTACCCACAAATCCTAATTCTGCCATATAGGGACGCGCGCAGCCATTGGGACATCCTGTCATGCGGATGACAAATTGCTCTTTGGATAATCCTAAGCGATTAAGCAGGGTGCGAATGCGTTCAATCACGCTGGGTAAGATTCTTTCCGACTCAGTAATCGCTAATCCACAGGTAGGCCAAGCAGGACAGGCCATGGAATAACGGGTTAAAGGGTCAATTTCGGCGGGATTGGTGATAATTCCGTGTTCTTTCAGGATCGCCTCGATCGCTTGCTGATCCTTGGGTTCGATTTCGTAGAGAATGATATTATGGTTAGCCGTCAAGCGCATGGGCAACTGAAAACGCTCGATAATCACTTTTAAGGCGGTTTTTAGCTGAAAACTGCCTTCATTTTTGACCCGGCCATTCTCCACAGAAAGACCAAAAAATAATTTTCCGTCTCCCTGTTCATTCCATCCCAAAAAGTCTTGATATTTCCAATCGGGGAGGGGTTGGTAGGGGGCAATTTTTTGGCCGAAATAACCCTCAACAGTGCTGCGGAATTTTTCTACTCCCCATTCTTCGAGGATATATTTCATTCTCGCATGACGACGATCGCCGCGATCACCGTAATCCCTTTGGGTTGCCACGATCGCTTTTACCAGATCGTACACATCTTCTTTGTCCACATAACCGATCGCATCGGCCATTCTGGGGAAAGTTTCCTCCTTATTGTGAGTCCTTCCCAGTCCACCCCCCGCAAGGATGTTAAAACCCTGTAATTGACCGTTTGCGTCGGTAATCACCACCAAACCGAGGTCATTGGTGTAGATATCGATGGAGTTGTCTCCCGGCACGGTGACACCGATCTTGAACTTACGGGGCATATAATGTTGACCGTAGATCGGTTCGATCGGATCCTTTTTGTTAATGCCATTTGTATCTTTTTGTCTCGATGCCTTGACTTCTGGCGCTTCTTCTGCACTGATAACTTTTTCGCCATCGAGCCAAATTTCGTAGTAAGCGCCAGTTTGGGGAGTGAGCAAATCGGCGATATTATTGGCATATTCCCAAGCATAGCCGTATTCGGGGCGATTTTTGTAGGGGGCTGGCGGTGCGGTGACATTGCGGTTAACATCACCACAGGCCGCTAAAGTGGATCCCATACTGCGGATAATTTCCCCGAGGGTAGCTTTGAGATTTTTCTTTAAAATGCCGTGTAATTGGAAGCCTTGGCGGGTTGTCACGCGTAAAGTGCCGTTACCGTAGCGATCGGACAAACTATCGAGGGTAAGATATAGTTGCGCGGGAATAAACCCCCCCGGACTGCGGGTACGCAACATCATTTGATAGTCTTTTTCTTGACCTTTGGCTCTATTGTCGCGATTATCCTGTTGATAGGAACCGTGAAACTTGAGGATCTGCACCGCCGCATCGGTAAAATGGGTTGTATCTTCGAGGAGTTCACTGGCCAAAGGTTCTCGTAGATAATTACTGCGTTCTTTGATACCTTCGACTTTAGAAACCTTGGCGGTAGGAGAAATAGGAGTTGTAACCATCGTCTAACAGCACGATAACCTGTGGATAGGTCTTAGGAATAGGAATTTAGACAAGCTCGATCGATCCTAAGAAGTTTTACTAACATGATCTCTAGAGTTCGTTCCAGACTCTGAGGTTAACAGTAGCGATCGAGACATCAATTCTATCTTAGCTTCTTACTGTCCCCCGCGAACGCCATCTACCGATCGACTTTTTATGACCAATTCTCCTAACATTAAAACGGTTATTAGTCAAGAACCCTACATTATTCTTAACAATCAGGGAGAAATTCTCCCTTCTATTAATCTGAGTCGTCCTAATTATAAATTGGGGCGGGATGGTCAACAGGTGGATTTAGTTGTTCCCCAACACTGGACGGTGGTGAGTCGAGTACAAGCTTGTTTTCGTCGTCAGGGAGATGATTACTATATCTACGATGGAGACGGGACTAATCCTAGTTCCAATCAACTTTTTATCAATAATCGCGTGATTACTCCCAAAGATGGCTATCTTTTACAAAATGGGGATGAGATTAATATCGGTCAAGATGTCAAAAATTCGGTCAAGATTACCTATTATCATCCTAACCAACAGGTAAAAAGCCCACCTTTAGCTTTTAAATCGGTTTCCCTAAGCAATCGCAGTGTAGTTTTAGGACGAGATAAGGCTGCCACTGTGGTTTTAGACGCTCCGACAATTTCCCGACAACACGCGATTATCGACAGCGATAACCAAAATCGTTATATTCTCCACGACAAAAGCACCAATGGAGTCTTTATCGACGGACAAAAAGTATCGGGTAGTGCCATTTTAACTAATGGTTGTACAGTGAGAATCGGCCCCTATAGTTTTCGGTTGCAGGGAGATGACTTAGTTTTATTAGATACAGGGGATAATATCCGTCTGGATGCCGAAAATATCGTCAGGATGGTGCGGGATAAAAAGAAACGACCTTTAATAATTCTCAATCATATCTCCCTACCGATCGAACCGAGTCAATTAGTGGCAATTGTCGGGGGAAGTGGTGCGGGAAAATCGACTTTATTAAAGACTTTATTAGGAATTGAACCCACCACCTCGGGAACTGTTTATCTGAATGGGGAAGAGCTGCGCCAGAATTTTAATATCTATCGCACCCACATCGGTTATGTTCCCCAATACGATATCGTTCACAGGGATTTAACCGTGGGAGAAGTGTTATATTATGCTTCTAAATTAAGGCTACCTCCCGATCTTAATTGCCAAGAAGTGATCGAGAAAACCCTGCAGCAGGTGGAATTGTTAGAAAGAAGAAATACTTTAGTCAGAGACTTAAGCGGTGGTCAATTAAAAAGGGTGAGTATTGCGGTAGAATTATTAGCTAATCCCAAATTATTCTTTTTAGATGAACCCACCTCGGGATTAGACCCCGGTTTAGATAAAAAGATGATGGAATTGCTGGCAAAATTGGCCAAAGAAGGCAGAACAATTCTCCTAGTCACCCATGCTACTAATAATATCAATCTCTGCGATCGATTAGTTTTTCTCGGTCAAGGGGGCAATTTATGTTATTTTGGTTCTCCGGGGGAGGCCTTAAATTTTTTCTCTTTACCTCAGGGGGATTTTGCCGATATTTATATTCATCTAGAAACTAGCGAAAAAGTTGAGCAAGAATGTCAACGTTTCCAACAATCCGACTACTACAAAAATAATATTGAAGCAAGAATCGGTAAAATATTTCAGCAAAATCATAGTAAACCGCAACAGGTTCAACAATCTTTTTGGCCACAACTACAGGTTTTATGTCAACGCTATAGCCAGTTAATTATCCGTGATCAATTTAGTTTAATTTTATACCTATTAACCGCCCCGATTGGAATTTTCTTAATGGCCATGGTTTTAGGGGACAAAAA
>NZ_JADEXI010000523.1:0-3263 GCF_015207185.1 Microcystis sp. LEGE 08355
CCCCACACCCCACACCCCATCCCTAGAACGATCTTTGGGACAAGATTAAGTTTAAAATCTGAAACAGATAATTTTTTTAAGGGATCGAGTCAAGTTTATGGCAGATATTGTCGATATTGCGGTCAGTGCCGATAATTTTAAAACGCTAGTGACGGCGGTACAAGCCGCTAATCTTGTGGATGCCCTAAAAAGTCCTGGCCCCTTCACGGTTTTTGCCCCCACCGATGAAGCTTTTGCCAAATTGCCCCCCGGGACAATTACAACCCTAGTGCAGAATATCCCCCAATTAACCCGAATTCTCACCTATCACGTCGTTGCGGGCAAATATATGCAGGAAGATTTGGCAAAATTGGCCGTAGTGACTTCTCTAGAGGGTTCACCGATTCCCGTCGATTGTAGCGAAGGTTTTGAGGTGAAAAATGCCACGGTGGTCGCAGGTAATATCGAGGCAGATAATGGTGTGATCCACGTCATCGATACGGTGATCCTGATGGGTTAGTTTTTGACCGTCTTTTGCCCGGTCTGCATCTAGGGCAAATCTGTCTTATTTAGTAACTAAATATACAGATACTTTTGCTTGTTTATGGTTTCGATGCTCGACGGAGGAAAATGGCCACTTTCTGCACTTTCTTGTCTGTACCTGTTCAGACTAAATCCTGTTATTAAAGACTGATTATCTATTGATCCTTTTGCCTATTACATGAGTAGAAAACGGGTTTCTCGGAGAAACCCGTTTTCTGTGCGTTACTCAACGGATTTAGTATTAGCCATCTCGACAGTAATGGCAGCTCAGTTACCAGTTATCAGATGTTAGTTTTCAGTTCACTGTTTACTGTTTACTGATCACTGAAAAAAGCTTACCTATTCCCCAGAAGCATTAGGACTGATTTTGAGAACTAAAACCCCTAAAGGTGGTAAACAAAGATCAATCGAGTAGGGACGGCTATGATAGGACCATTCCTCCGACCATTTACCGCCAAGGTTGCCCATATTACTACCGCCATATTTACCCGCATCGCTGTTAAAGATTTCCTGATAAAAACCGGGATGGGGTACACCAACGCGATAATGGCTGTGGGGTTGGGGAGTAAAATTACAGACCACCACCAGAAACTCCTGCCAATTTTTGCTCCAGCGCAGGAAAGAAACGACACTATGACTATTATCACTACAGTCGATCCACTCAAAGCCATCCTGACCAAAATCCTGGGTATATAAAGCAGGTTCACTCTTATAGGTGGCGTTCAAATCAGTAAAAAAGCGTTTTAGCTGTTGATGGGGTTCGTACTGCAAAAGACCCCACTCCAAATCACCCCAAACATTCCACTCACTCCACTGGCCAAATTCCATGCTCATAAACATGGTTTTCTTGCCGGGGTGGGTAAACATATAACCAAATAATGCCCGGACATTGGCAAATTTTTGCCACTCATCCCCCGGCATTTTGCCAATCATATTACTTTTGCCGTGAACCACTTCATCGTGGGACAAAGCCAGCATATAATTCTCGCTGTGGTTATACCACATACTAAAAGTGACATTATTTTGATGGAATTGACGGAACCAGGGATCCATGCCGAAATAATCGAGCATATCGTGCATCCAGCCCATATTCCACTTCAAATTAAAGCCTAAACCGCCCATATAGGTGGGCCAGGACACCATCGGCCAAGCGGTGGATTCTTCGGCAATAGAGAGAATTCCGGGGAAATAGCTAAAAATTACATGATTGACTTGACGCAGGAATTCCGCAGCTTCTAAATTTTCCCGGCCACCGTACTCGTTAGCCACCCATTCCCCATCTTTACGACAATAATCGAGATAGAGCATAGAAGCCACCGCATCCACGCGAATACCGTCAATATGGTACTTATCGAACCAAAATAGGGCATTAGCCACCAGGAAATTTCTGACTTCGTTGCGACCGTAGTTAAAAATTAGGGTTCCCCATTCCTTGTGTTCCCCTTTGCGCGGGTCGCCGTGTTCATAAAGATGAGTACCATCAAAGAAAGCTAACCCGTGGCCATCTTTGGGGAAGTGACCGGGGACCCAATCCACTAGCACACCAAGGCCATTTTGGTGACATTGATCGACAAAATACATGAAATCTTCAGGATTGCCGTAGCGACTGGTGGGGGCAAAATAACCCGTCACTTGATAACCCCAAGAACCATCAAAAGGATGCTCGGCGATCGGTAATAATTCGATATGGGTGTAACCTAATTCTTTAACGTAGGGAATTAGTTTTTGGGCTAACTCGTAGTAACTCAAAAAGCGCGCCCCAGTGTTCCATTCCGACACGGGAACCGGTTCCCCTTCCCCGGAAAGTAAACGGGGTGGTTCGGCACTAGAAGCGTGCAGCCAAGAACCGAGGTGTAATTCGTAAACGGAAACCGGTTGAGTTAAAGGATCGCTATGGCGGCGTTTTTCCATCCAATCGCTATCATCCCAAGTATAGCTATCTAAATTGGCCACGATCGAGGCGGTTTTCGGGCGTACTTCTTGGGCAAAACCGTAGGGATCAGATTTTTCGTAAATATGACCTTCCCAATTTTTGATCTCGTATTTATATTTAGTGCCAACACCGATTTCCGGGATAAACAATTCCCAGACCATATTATTACGTTTCCGCATTTGGTGATCACGACCATCCCAGCTATTAAAATCACCAATAATCGAGACGTTGCGAGCATTAGGGGCCCAAACGGCAAAATAAACCCCTTTAATCCCCTCGATTTCGGCTAAATGCGCCCCTAATTTTTCATAAATGCGATGATGGTTGCCCTCCCCAAACAGGTGTAAATCAAAATCGCTCAGTTTGGCAGAACGGAAGGCATAGGAATCATAGATTACTCGTTCCTGTTCTCCCTCGTGGATGCGTAATTGATAATTGTTCAGTTCACTGATATCGATAACGCACTCGAAAAAATGGGGGTGATAAGCGGTCGTCATGGGATATTCTTGTCTTTGGGACGGTAAAATAACCCAAGCGGCCGTGGTTTTCGGTAAATAGGCTCTAACAACCCATTTATTGACTTTTCCTTCTTCTTCTAGGGGATGGGCCCCCAAAACCTCAAAGGGATCGTGATGGAGGTTGTTGACGATTTGATGGACTTGTTCGGGGGATACCACTATAGACATTCAGTTAACACTCTTGACATTTACAATACTTATAGCAAGGAAATAGTCATTTTTTCCTTGCCTTCTGGGAATTCTCAAACTAATGATATATTCTGACTTGAAAGAGGGTGTAGGGTGTAGGG
>NZ_JADEXI010000524.1:0-3263 GCF_015207185.1 Microcystis sp. LEGE 08355
AGTTAATACAACTCATATTTTAAGAGGGTACAGGGCAGAGAACCGTTATACAAGGGAGTGCGACGGGAAGAACGCAGACCGATTTGTTTAGTCAGTTCTTTGTTTCCCGATAAAATATAGGCTGTCCAACCCTTAAACCTCTGTTTTAAGACATCACCGAAGGATTTATATAAAGCCCCTAATTCTTCGGTATTGCCCAATCTTTTGCCGTAAGGGGGATTACAGAGAATAATCCCTCGATCGCTCGCCGGTTCTAAGTCGGTGATGCTTTGCAAGCTAAAATTAATATAGTCCTGCACTTGACAAAAATAGGCGTTATCCTCGGCCTGATGCAAAACCTCATAATCGGCATCACTAGCATAAATTGGCGCATTTAGCTGAGATTTTTGTTTTTCTTTAGCTTCCTTGACCAAAGATTGCCATAAATCCGGTTGATAGTCTGGCCACTTCTGAAATCCGAACTGGGAACGAGATAAACCGGGGGCAATATTTAAAGCTTTTAACGTCGCTTCGATGACAATAGTTCCCGAACCACAAAAAGGGTCTAAAAGCGCCACATCATCCTGCCATGCCGATAATTCTACCAAAGCAGCGGCGAGACTTTCTTTCAGAGGTGCGACTCCCATGGCCCGATGATACCCGCGACGATGCAAACTGTGGCCAGAACTATCTAAACTAAGCACACAGCGATTTTTCTCGATATGAGCGTTAATTTGCAGGTCGGGGTTTTCTGTATCCACAAAGGAACGGGGATTGCCCTGTTGACGCTGTTGGTCGATAATAGCGTTTTTGATGCTTAAAGCGGTGTAATGGGTGTGATTGAGGCGATCGTTAGTTCCCGTACATTGTACCGCTAAAGTTTCCTCACTGCTGAGATAATCGCGCCAATCAATGGCTTGAATGCCATCATACAGTTCCTTCCCATCCCCACAGGGAATTTCGGCAATGGGAACCAAAACCCGAAAAATAATTCTTGACCAAAGATTGACTCGATAGAGTAGGGAGATATCCCCCTGAAAATGGACTCCGGTGAATACTGGTTTCACTTCTTTGGCCCCTAGGAATTCTAATTCCCTAGCGGCAATTTCTTCTAGTCCCCTAGCGGTAGTAGCAAAATAGGATCGAGTCATTTCAGTTATCAGTTATCAGTTATCAGTTATCAGGTTTCAGTTATCAGGTTTCAGTGACTAGCGCCGGTCGTTGGTAGCTTGAAATCAGAAAGATTTTAATTTTTATCCCCTTGTAAATTCCCGATCTGATTCGCTCAAGTCAGTTAAAATGGGTGCATCTCATATTCGTGACTTTCTCTCACCTATAGGTGAGCAGCAGCAGTTAAGTAGGTGGGTAGAATTAAATATAAGATGAACGTAGGTTGGGCTTCGGCCGTGAGCTTTTGCCGAACGGTTGAAGCATGAAACCCAACGCCCGCATGGGTTACGCTACCGCTAACCCATCCTATAAATAATTGTGCCTCCCTACTCATTCAAAGAGGGCGAATGCAATTCGCCCCTACAATAATATTTATTATCGCGCCAATGGTAGGGGCGCACCGCGTGCGCCCAAAATGTCCTATAGATATTTCTTCAAAATTCAGATGCACCCATAACAATCCTCTTTTGTCAAGGCAGAAATGTTTAAGAATTGTGTCGCTGTGGTCATTAGTTTTATCCCGACTCTGTGGATATCTCCTCTCCCCTAGAGTCTTAACAAGTAATTGAGATGCACGAGCAGCTAATCTACTGAGAAACCCAAAAAATGCGTCTTTGATTGGGATCCCGTCGGGGACTTTGTTCCCCCATCACTTGCCGCGCTTGACTAGGATCGAAGCTGCGAGTAAATTGATCCCGCAATTGATTAACGCGTTCCTCCTTTTCTTGGGCTGCCAAACGCACTTCTTCTAATTTTGCCTGTTGCATCTGTTGGTAGGGTAACAAACGAGCGATCGCAAAAACTGCCGTGATCGAAAGAGCGCTATAGGCAATAATTCGCAGCCAAATCTCGATAACTTGCCAGTTTTGGGATTTATTGCCGCTTTTTGGCTTTTTTTGTGGTTTTTTGTCGGTTTGGTTTCGTGTTCGTGCGGTCATAGATTTATGAGTACAAGTAAAATCGGTGAGAAAGGTGGCTAATTACTTTCAATTTACACCCAATCACTGATAACCGATAACCGAAAAAACCCCAATCGGTCTATCCTATAGCTAGGTTAGACGGGATTGGGGTTTATTGAAAGCGACTTTACTTATAAAGTTCCGTCGCTAGACGAAAAGCCAAAATCCCGGGGATTAAGGCAATTACCAGAGCGACTAAAACTTGAGTATCAGAAAGCATTGCTGATTATCTCCTCATAAAGATATTCATCCAATACTTTCCGACATCATCGGGGTTCTCTGCATCATTTCGTTACAAGACTTCATATCTCCCCCCCCGATGACGGTTATCTCCCCTAGAAAAGAAAGTTGTAAAAGCGTTAAGCTGAAGTATTGCCATGATTACATTTATTTTTACCTGCGGCCTCAATGTTAGACTCGCTTCTTGATTCATCTCTAACCCTTAGTCTAAAAACCCCGTTAATTCTGTTGGTTCTCATTGCCCTAGAAGCGGTATTATCAGCAGATAACGCCATTGCTCTCGCTTCCATAGCACAGGGATTAGGAGATCATCAGCGTCAACGTCAGGCCTTGAATATTGGCTTAGTTTTCGCCTATATTCTCCGTATGATCTTGATTCTTACCGCCACCTGGGTGGTTAAATACTGGCAGTTTGAACTTTTGGGAGCAGTATATTTGCTCTGGTTAGTCTTTAATTACTTTGCCTCCCCTGAAGACAAGGATCACAGCCATCATAGTCTCAAGTTTCAATCTCTCTGGCAAGCTATCCCCCTAATTGCCGTTACCGATTTAGCTTTTTCCCTCGATAGTGTCACCACCTCCATCGCCGTGGCCGATGATACTTGGTTAATCCTGCTTGGTGGTACGATCGGAGTAGTTACCCTGCGCTTTATGGCGGGTTTATTTATTCGCTGGTTAGAGGAATACACCCACCTAGAAGATGCTGGTTTTGTCACCGTCGGTTTGGTGGGTTTAAGATTGCTGTTGCGGGTGATTAGCCCCGATTTTGTGCCGCCAGAATGGATTATGATCAGTTTAATTGCTATCCTCTTTGCTTGGGGTTTCTCAAAACGCAACGATCGAGAACCAATAGAGAGTGATACCATCCAATCTGATAAATTGCCATAAAATAATCATCAGGAGTCAGGAGATTAT
>NZ_JADEXI010000525.1:0-3255 GCF_015207185.1 Microcystis sp. LEGE 08355
TAACCAGGAATCCACTTACCGACGTAGTCTGGCACAAAAAAGTAAACGGGCGGCCATGGATAATAACTATATGATGGCTGTGCTGAAAGCCTTTTGTCAAGCCTAATTGAGATGCTCTTACCCTGAAACTAATAAAACGGAGAGGCTATGGCTTTAGAAACTTTCGGAATTTTTGGGTTAGAAGTATGTTATCTTGGCATCTTGTCTGTTGATTTAGCATAAAGGGTAACGAAGAGCCAGATTTATCAAGTCATGCAATATATGTTAGCGGGTCAAATATTGCCAGAAGCAGACGAAGATTATATTGAAAGGGTGAGTATCCCCGGTCTTCTTACTGAAGAAACCGTGAGACTTTTTTCTGGTCAAATTGTTCCGGTAATCAAGGTTAATAGTCCGAGAGGAATGTATGGCTGGAAAGTTAATACTTTGATTGAATCAGCCATAGAAACTGTTCGCACGGAACATGAAATCGCCGACGAAGCGAGGATGCGGCGTTCTCTAACCAGTTTCTTGAATCGCATTTATAGCGTTTCCCAATCTCATGAGGTACACCAAAATCTTAACTCCTCACTCCTGACTTGTCAAAACCTAAGACTCTGTACCTCACAACTATGGGAATTGCTATATTATGACTTACGCAACGTCGGACAAATCGCCCGGGATCGCGCTTTAAATTTTGCAGCTACCAACGCTTTTCAAGCCGTACAAACCTTCTCCCAAGCAGTAGCAATGGGAATGGAACTACACAGTATTGAAGTGGAAAAAAGCCCCTTCTGTCGCTACGGAAGTGAATGTTGGGACGTGAAATTAAAATTCTTCGATCCCGAAAATGGTCTGCGCGCTAAACGAGTTTTTCGCTTTACTATTGATGTCAGCGATCGCACCACTGTAACCTTAGGAGAAGTGCGTTCTTGGGCTGTTTCTAAGTGAGGTTTTAGCTTAGGATCAACTTACCAATATTGAAAAAAGCAATAAGCGATCGCTCTTAACTGTGCTGGAAATTTGTCAAGATTAAATTTAACAAACTTAACATCTGAGTCAGATGAACGTAGGTTGGGCTTCGGCCGTGAGCTCAGCCGAACGGTTGAAGCATGAAACCCAACGCCTGTGCTGGAAATTTGTCAAGATTAAATTTAACAAACTTAATACTAAATCCAGTTATTAAAGACTGATTATTTATTCCTCCTTTTGCCTCTTGCCCCCTGCCCCCCCCCGACATCGGGGGGGTCGGGGGGCAGGAGGGGTGTAGGGTTTTACCATTATTCAGCCAGCCCTAATTAATCGGGTAAATCAAAGCTGATAGCTAAAAAAACTGATAGCTGATAACCCGGGAGAAAATATAATTGTAGCTACCTACCCATTCCTGATTAATTTCTATGGCAGAAGAAACCACCACCTCCGCAACTCCGGCAGCAGAAGCAGCAAAACCGGCTCAACCTGCGGCTGCTAAAAAACCCAAGGAGCCAACCGTCGAGGAAAAACCCTTTGCTGAATTTATTGAGCAGCATTTTCAGCCCGCATTGGCCGCAGCCTTGCAAAAGCTGGGTATAAGTGATATAAAGCTGTCCTTTAAACAGGATAAAATTCCCGTGCAGGGCTTTTCTAGCTCTCCCTGTTGGCAGTTAACTGGCAATTGGCTCGAGGGAATGCGTCAATTTAGCATTTATTTTTTAGAAGAAGACATCAATGGCAAAAAAGCTTTTTCTCAAGCTGAGGGCGGCGCTCAACCTAGTACCCTTGAATCATTTATGATCGATGAAAGGAAAGTTAGTCTTGATTTACTGTTGTTTTACACCCTGCAACGGCTTAACGGTCAAAAGTGGTTGACTAGAAACTAAAATTGCTCAGGATTAGCGATCGAGAAGGGGGGTAAAATGAGTATAGACGACCACCGCTTATCGATCGCTAATAGTAATTATGCGTGTATTTGTACTACTTTTTAACGCAGGCACAGAAAACGAAGGTATCCACACCATTCAAATGGGAGCTATCAATAAGGTGTTGATGTTTGAATCGGAAGATGATGCCACCCGTTATGCTCTGCTGTTAGAGGCCCAGGATTTTCCGACTCCCACGGTAGAGAAAATTGATTCGGAGGAAGTGGCAGAATTTTGTCGCGGTGCCGGCTATCAAGCGGAAATGATTGCAGCGGGTATGTTGGTAATTCCCCCCGAAAGCAATGCCGAGGAGTTGGATTGGCAAAAAGAGGAAGTCCCCCCCGCCGAGGAGGAGTTTTCCGAGATTCCCGATGCGGAGTTAGACAGCATCCGTCGTCGTCTAGAAGGACTTTTGTAATCCAGTGATTCAGTGAACAGTAATCAGTAGTTTGGAGTCAGAAGACAGGATAATAAATCAATATTGTTCACTGATAACTGATAACTGACCACTGATAACTGATCACTGATAACTGATAACTGACCACTGATAACTGATCACTGAATATGACAACCGTGGGGGAATTGGGCGAAAATTTGGTGGCGGATTGGTTGCAATTACAGCAATGGCATATCCTCCAGCGTCGTTGGCGTAGTGCTGGCGGTGAAATCGATTTAATCGTCTTGTCTAAATCTCAGGCGACTCTCGCTTTCGTCGAGGTGAAAACCCGCAGTGCTGGCAATTGGGATTTAGGGGGCAAATTAGCGATCAATGACCGTAAACAAGGTAAAATTTACCAAGCTGCCCAGATATTTCTCGCCTTTTATCCCCAATGGTCTGATTTAAGCTGTCGCTTCGATGTGGCGTTAGTTAGTTGTCAAAAAAGTTCTCTATTAGCTTTACCTGAGTTTTCCCTTGATTATCCCTGTCAGCTACAGGCAGGTTATCAATTGCAATTACAGGAATATCTCGTGGCGGTTTTCTAAAAACACAATAGGCCCGCCTAGGGAGGCGGGCTTCATCTTGTACAAACGATATGGACTCCTAAAAGTTTAACGGACTCAATACAATAGAGGTTTACAGAACCCACAACAGTCTATCTGTCAACTATCAAGATTTCTCAGTTTACCGACTCAGGTGCTGATTACGGCTCACTCCATCTGTCCTATATCGAGCAACAGAGGCGAAACCATACTTTACTTTACAAACTTTGAGAATCTGTGTCCGATTTAGCTGTTGCGTTGATCTAGAGCAGGTGGCACAGGCTCTAGGTCTTTTTGCCTGGAAGGAAGTTGAGTCGCTTCCTTTGTGCCTTATGTTTTTAAGATAACACCTTTGTCGGGACTCGATCGAGCTTGTGATTAAAGTTTACACTTATTG